>CAXTNS010000308.1:6468-8046 GCA_964245465.1 uncultured Thermoanaerobaculia bacterium | reverse complement strand
TCGGTCCACACCGGCGAGTGCGAGTACGGCACCTGGGTCTCCCCCGCCGAGGGTTGGGAGGCCTGGCGCCGCGGCGACGTGCTGGCCGCGCCGCCCATCCTCCACATCCTGGAGGTATTGAGCCAGGACGGCCCCCTGAAAGGCCTCGACCGGCTGCGCGATCCCGCCGAGACCAACCTCGGCCCCTTGCGGCGGGTCGAGATGCGTCCCGGAGTGGTGATGTTCCCGCTCCTCACTCACACCCTGCCGCCGGCCGCGACCACCAACGCCTACCTGCTGGGGAGTCGCGAGTGCGTCCTGGTCGATCCAGGCGCCTCCTCCGAGCGCGAGATCGAACGCCTGGAGGCGGCCCTGGCCGCGGCCTGCGAGAGGCTCGGCAGAAAGGTCACGGCCATCTGGCTCACCCATCACCATCCGGACCACGTGGGCGGCGTCGCGCGCCTGCGGGCCTCCCAGGGAGTGCCCGTCCTCGCTCATCCCCTCACGGCCGAACGCCTGAACGGCCGCGGGATCCCGGTGGACGGCCACCTCCAGGATGGCCAGCGGGTCGTGCTGGAAGGGGACTTTTCCGTCCTCATCCTCCACACCCCCGGCCACGCCCGCGGCCACCTGTGCTTCCTGGAAGAGGACCAGCGCTCTCTCCTCTGTGGCGACATGATCTCGGGCGTCAGCATGATCGTGGTCGATCCGCCCGAAGGGGACATGGACGACTACCTGGGCTCCCTCGAAAAGCTCGCCGCCCTGCGCCCGCGCACCCTCTTCCCCGGCCACGGCCCGGCCATCAAGAACGCGGACGCCAAGCTGCGCGAGTACGTCGGCCACCGTCTCTGGCGCGAGGAGCGCATTTTCGAGGCGTGGAACGGGGGCCGCCGCCAGCCCGCCGAGATGCTCCCCACGGTCTACGAAGACGTGCCCCAGCCGGCGTGGCCTCTCGCCGAGCGGCAGATCCTGGCCCACCTCGCCCGGCTGCGGAAGCACGGGCGGATCGAATAGATTTTTACCCCGGCAGTTGACTCAGGGCTTCCAGCAGCTCCCGGGCCGAGGCGAAGCGGTCCTCCCGCTCCCGGGCCAGGAGCCGGGCAAGAAAGGCGGCCCAGGGCTCCGGCGTGTCAGGGCGGCACGTGCGGACGTCCGGAGGATCCTCGCGCAGCTTCTGGAGCACCAGCACCGTGGGCTCGACGGCCTCGAACGGGTCGCGGCCTGCGATCAGCGTGTAGGCGATCAGGCCCAGGGAGTAGAAGTCCGACCGGCCGTCCAGCTCGCGGCCGCGGATCTGCTCGGGCGACATGTACATCGGCGAGCCCAGGACCATGCCGACCTGGGTCAGCCGGGCGCCGAGCCCCCGCATCGAGGCGATGCCGAAGTCCAGGATCTTCAGCCGGCCCGGGGTGACCATGAGGTTGCCCGGTTTCAGATCGCGATGGACGATTCCCTGCTCGTGCGCCTCCTGGAGACCGGCCGCGGCATCGGAGAGCAGGCTCCGGATACGCGCGAAGGGCAGCGGGGACTCGCTCTCGATCACCTCGGCAAGGCTGGTGCCCTCCAGGTACTCCATGGTGACGAAGAGCCCGCGGTCGA
>CAXTNS010000308.1:0-6458 GCA_964245465.1 uncultured Thermoanaerobaculia bacterium | reverse complement strand
ATCTGCGGGACGGTCTTCCCGGCGACCACCGGCCGGCCGAACTTGCCGAGGTCGTAGACCCGCACGACGTTGGGATGGCTGATCCGGCGGCAGATCTGGACCTCGCGCAGCAGCCGCGTCTCGTCGCCCGCGCCTCCCTCGGAAGAGGTCAGCACGGTCTTGATGGCCACGGTCTCGCCCAGGTCGTGGTCGTGGGCCTTGTAGACCCGCCCCATGCCGCCCTTGCCGAGCTCGGCGAGGATCTCGTAGCGCCCGGCAAGCCGGCTGCCCAGCGGCAGGGCGCCGGTCGCGAGGGACGCCTTCTTCGTCAACCCGGCCGGGTTCCGCAACCGCTCTCTGCGCTGCCGCGCGTCGCCGTCGCGGTATCCCGGGTCGCGCGCCAGCACCCGTCCATAGGCGGCCAAGGCGTCCTCCGTCCGCTCCATCGCCTCGAAACAGCGGGCCTCCCAATACTCCCGCTCCAAGGCGAGCGCCGGCTCGACGCGGCTCGGGATCAGTTGCAGACGGTCGAGGGCTTCCTTGTAGAACCTCGCTTCCAGCAGCATGGGAGCCAGCAGGAGGGCGCCCTCGGCAAAGGCGGGCTCCTCCGGCGTCATCCGCATGAGGATCCAGACCGCCTCCACCGTCTCGCCCGCGGCCAGGTGCTGGCGGGCCTTCACCAACTGGCTGCTGGTGCGCGCCGCCGGAGCGGCGAGGCCCGTGGCGCCGCTCGCCGTCTTGTCCCGCAGCTCCGCCGCCCGCTGCGGCAGGTTCGCCGCCATGAAGCAGCGCGCCGCGTCGCGCAGCCGGCCGGCCCTTTCATACGTCTCGGCTGCCCGCAGGGGATCGCGCGCCGCCTCCCAGCGATAGGCCGCGCGGCTCCACTCCCCGCCCGCCTCGTAAGCCTCGGCGGCGTCCCGGGCATGGCCGAGACGGGCGAACAGGTCCCCGGCCTCGACCGGCCGGCCGGCGCGCAGATGGATCTTCGCCTGGAGCCGCTCCCGCTGGGGCGACCTCGCCGCCAGGGCCGTCGCGTCCTCCATCCGTCCGAGGTCGAGATAGCGCTGCAGCGCCTCCTCGTGGCGTCCGGCCTGCTCCAGCAGCTCCGCCGCGCGCGGGCTCGCCCGCAGGGAAGCCAGCAGCGCCGCGGCCAGATCGGGACGGCCCAGCCGCAGAAGGATCTCGGTCCGCCGGAGCTTCAACCGCTCCAGCCGGTTCTGCTCCACGGACGCGGACCGGGTCAGAGCCCCCTGCTCGACCCGCTTCTCTCCTTCTTCCAGCACCTGCAAGGCCTCGCGCAGCTCGCCGGCCTCCTCGAAGCACCGCGCGGCCTGCTCCCAGGCGCGGGCCTGCCGGAACAAGCGGCCGGCACGCCCGAGCTGCTGGAGCGCCAAGGCCGACTCGCCCGCCCGGACGAACGCCCGCGCCTGCTCGAACAGGAGGATCGCCTCCTCATGGCACCCCTGACGGGCCAGGATCTCGGCCGCCCTCTGCAGGTCCGGCAGCGCCCCGTCGGGGAGCCGGCGGAGCCCGGACATGAGGGCGTACTGAATGAGCCTGGCCTCATCCCCCATCTCGGCGGCGAGCTGAGCGGCCTTGCGCCACTCCCCGGCGCGCACCAGCTCCTTGAGTGCCCGCCCGCGCTCGCCCTCCGGCGGTGAGGTCTCACCGCCTCTCAGCTTGGACGACAGGGTCATGATCAATGCCATGGCTCCTCCCTTGCTCCTGCTTCCCCCGGGACGAGCTCAGAATAGTTACGCCACGTTACAGGCGGGATTACGCGCCGCTACGCGAAGAGTTTCACCGCGGCTTGCCGCGCCGAGCCTCGAAAGTCACCAGATCCGTCGCCGTCGACACTCCATCGCTCACCTGGAGCTGGAACACGTAGGTGCCGGGGAGCTGCGGCTGAAACTGGGCCTCTACCTTATTGTAATTCGTGATCTTCGCCGGCGGGCCGCTGATCAGGCTCCAGACATAGGTGAGCGGGCCCGGCCCGCCGTCCGGGTCCCAGGAAGCCGTGCCGTCCAGGGTCACGAACGACCCGGTGTCCACGATCCGGTCCGCGCCGGCCATCGCAAAGGGCCGCTGGGTGCCCGCGGTGATGGCGCCGGTCGCCACCAACGCGTAGGGCTGCGGCCCGTTCGGCACGTTGAAAGAGCGCACCGTGACCGTGTAGGTGCCGGGAGCAGGCGAGGCCAGGAGCACCTGCTCCAGCGTGTTCCTGCGGTCCGCGGTTCCGCCCGCCGCCGATACGCCGCCGGAGAAGACGTTGCCCAGGAACGTGCCTCCCGGGCCGGAGACCGTCAGGTCCAGGTCGTTGTTCAGATGCGGGTTCGCGGCCGGCGTCGAAGGGAAGTCCGTCCAGGCGAGCGTCACCTTGAGCGGCTCGGCACTGCCGTTGATCACGAGGGTGAAGACATGTTCCTCGTTCGCCGAGCTCGTGGTAAAGCCCGCGTTGTCCCGGGCGAACAGCTTCCGCGTCTCTCCGGTGAACGAAAGCGCGTTCTCCAGCAGCACTCGGCCCCAGCCCTGGCAGTTCGCGGGGATCGCGGCCGTCCCCGTCATGTTCTGGCCCGAATTCACCAGCGTCGCCTTCAACAGGGCGGCCGAGGGCGTGAAACCGTCCGCCGTGTTCTCCGCGCCGGAAGGGTACCAGCCGTCCACGTAATATTGCCGGATCAGGGCCGTGAGACCGGCCGCTCCCGGTGTGGCCATGCTGGTGCCGGAGATGGTGCGCGTGCCACAGTTGTTGGTCGTGATGCTGAAGTCGTTGCCGGCCGAGATGATGCTCGACCCCGGCACCGTCACCTCCGGCTTGAGCCGCCCATCGTCCGTGGGGCCGCAACTGCTGAATCCGGACATGCTGTTGGCGCTCGCGCCGCGCAGCGTCGATCCCACCGAAACGCCGCTCTTCGCCGTCGACGGGCTCGAAACCGTGGCCGTGCCCGGGCCGGAATTGCCCGCCGCGAAAAAGACCAGGAAATCCTTGTGATTCCACATGAACTCGTCCACGTCCTGGCTGCCCGCCGAATAATTGTTCTGAACGGCGGCGTTCTCGTTGTCACCCCAGGAATTCGAGTGAAGCCGGGCTCCCTGATCGTAAGACTGTTGAAAGATGGGATTGAGATCCACCACCGGGCAGCCGATACCCGGCAGGTCGCCGCAGTTGTCCGTCTGGAAACCGCCGTCCTGGATCACCAGCTTCGCCCCAGGCGCCATGCCGTCCGCCGTGTCGTGGATCAGGAGATTGGCGAAATTGTCCCCCGCCACCGTTCCCGCCACGTGCGTACCGTGATTCTGGTTGTCCCACTCCGAGCCCGAGATCCCACCGTTGCACTCGTTGGCCCAGAGGAAATCCACCGCGACCACCTTGCGCTGGCTGGTGTTCACCGTCGTGCCACCGTTGCATGCGTTGATCGGCGGCAGCCCCAGCGTGGCGTCGCGGAAATAACACATGTCTACGTCAATCCCCGTGTCGAGCACGGCGACCGTCTGCCCCTCGCCGTAAATGCCTTGCGAGAAGATGGGCGTCGTCATGCCGCCGGACAGGCCCGACTGGCCCACCCAGATCGTAGTGTCGTTGAGCAGCTTGCGGCGCGGCTCGAGATCGATCCAGAACACTTCCGGAAGGCGGGCCAGGTCGTCGCGGAACCGTGCGATCTCCCCGTCCGTCATCAGCAGACGGACCCGGGAAAAGAAAGGGTTTTCCCGCCAGCCGGCGATCGCGGCGGCCTCGATTCCCAGGCCGCGGATCGCGTCCACCGTTTTCGCCAGGTCCGCGTCGGGGTAGACCTGGACCATGATCGACCGGCGCTCCGCACTCTCCACAGGCTTCACCGCCGCCACCCAGCGGGAGATCTTGTAGAAGGGATGGTAGGGCAGAATCCCGCTCGCGCCGACCTCCTCCTGGAACGACGTCTCCGCCGACCGTCCGGCGGGCAACCGGACGAGGAACGCGTCCTGCGGCAGATAGGTGTACACCCGGAGCGCCGAGGCCTCCAGCGCCTTGAGCTGCGCCGCCGTGACCGGTCCCGGGAACTTGACCAGCACCACCTCTCTGTCCTCCCCCGCTTGGAGCCGGAACCGCAACGCCTCCGGCACCCCGGCGGGAGCCGTGGCGTCGATCGCCACCGAATTGAGCGAGATCCACCGCGACCGCTCCGCCTCCTGGGTGGCGCCAGGACATGGCAAAAGGAGTGCCAAAATCACGGCCAAGCACGACATGGGTTGCTTGAGGATCATGACGTCTCCGCGAAAGGCTGGATCGGATGGCTTGCTGGAGGATAACGATAGCATAGGGACCCGCCCTCCTCACGCCGGGAGAAGCACCTTCTGAATCTTTGCGTCAAAACTTTTCTTTGCCGGATCCCGCCGGCTGTGGCACTATAACTCGTTACCGAGGGCGTCAGTGTGTCAAGAAAGGTCCCTCCTCCTGTGCTGAATCGAGGCTTTTGGAGGTGAGAGTATGAGAAAGGTTCTCTCCTGTCTGCTTCTTCTGCTGGCGGCAGCCTTACCGGCCGCGGGCCAGGGAATCCCGGGCATCGCGAGTTGGACGGTGACCGGAGACTCGGCCCAACTGGTCGTCTCCCTGCCGGGCGGCCTGGGCGGCGACCTGACCTTGAGCTTCGAGGACGCGGTGGGGCTCAACCTCGCGAACCTCGGGATCTCGGCCCAAGTGATCAACCCCTTCAGTCTCGCCATCCTCACCCGACTGCCTTCAGGGTCCTCGACGACGGGCCTGCCGGTGCTCCTGCGCATCGAGCCTCCGTCCGCCGGCGGGCTGGCCTTCAGCGGCATCGTGACGCTGGAGCTCCACACGCACAACCTCAGCTACTTGGCCGGCTCCCCCTTGCGCCTGTTCTCCGCTCCCCTGGGAGGACCTTTCCGGGACATCACCACCGCCATGGGAGCCGGCAGCTACCGGGCTCGCGGCACCTCGGGCGGGTTCTCGGAGTTCCTCATCCTGGCCGACCTGCGGCCGGTGAACCAGGTCATCACGGGCAAGCTCGACCGGCTGGAGCAACTGCTGGACGGCTACACCTCGTCGATGCCCTCCCCGCTCTATGCCGACCTGGAGGCGCGCCTGGAGGACATCCGCGATGCCCACGAGCGGGGAGCCACCGCGGAGGCCATCCAGGGGGTGGACGAGTTTCTCGCCGTCGTCCAGGAGCACGCCGGCACGGACATCCCGAACGTCTGGCGCTCCGCCCGGGACGTGCAGAACGTGGCCGGATACCTGCGGGCCGGCGCGCTGACCCTGCGCTTCAGCCTGGCTGTGAAGAACGGCTCCGGATTCGGATTCTGAAACGAGGCAGGCCATGCCGGCGCGGCTGACCGTCTATTTTCCCGCCAGTCCGGCGCGGGTCTACCTCCTGCCGGACAGCCGCCCGTCGGTGATCGGCCGCGATCCGGGGTGCGACGTGGTGCTCGACGACGACCGCGTCTCCCGGCGCCACGCCACCCTCGTCTGCCAGGGGGCGAGATGGTCGGCCACCGACACGGACAGCAAGAACGGCATCCTCATCGACGGCCTGCCGGTCAAGCCGCCGGACAACGGTGTGCTCAAGGAACGGAGCTGGATCAGCTTCGGCGGCCTGATCGCCCGTTTTGAAAGGCTCCGGGAACCCGTCGAGACTCTGGAAGAGGAGCGGCTGCGCCGCTTTTCGACCTCGCTGGAGATCCGGCGCGGCCTGGATCCCGGAGCGGGTCTCGCGGTGCTGCTGCCGCGGGTCGTGATCTCGATGCTCGAGCTGACGAACGCCGAGCGCGGCTTCCTGCTGCTGGCGGGCGCGGAGGGCAACCTCGAGGTGGCCGCCCACGCGGGGTCGGCCTGGGAAGACTTCGGGACCCGGGATTTCGGCGGCAGCCTCGGCGCCGTCCAGCGCGTCCTGACGACCGGTGGGCCGGTGGTCAGCGCGGACGCCCGCGCGGACGCCGAGCTCGGCGAGCGGCCTAGCATCGTGGCCACCGGGATCCGCGCTCTCCTTTGCGTGCCGGTCCACGCGCTCGACCGCTTGATCGGCGTGCTGTACGCCGACAGCCGGCAGGCGGGCGCGGCGTTCACCGGACTGGACCTGGAGATCCTGCAGGCCCTGGCCGTCCAGGCGGGGCTCGCCATCGCCGTGGCGCGGCTCGACAGCGAGCTGAAAGGTCTGGCCCATCAGATCGCGGAGACTCCGGGAGCCGATCCCGGAGCACGCGCCCGCCTCGCCTTGGAGGTCTCCACGGCCCTGGAGCGTTCGTTGCCGGCGGCCCGGCCGGTTCCGGACCTGGAGGCGATTCCGGAGAGGTGGACGGGAGCGCTCGCGGCGCAAGCGCCTCTCGGGATCGGCCCGTGACCCCGGACCCGGCGGGCGGATCGGGGATGAAGCGGCTCCTGAAGATCTACCTCGAGAAGCCGGAGCTGGCCGGCATCGTCCTTCTGGCGGCGCTGATCGTGCTGTTCGATTCCACCGACGGCATGAAGGAGCAGTTCGAAG
>CAXTNS010000307.1:5677-8058 GCA_964245465.1 uncultured Thermoanaerobaculia bacterium | reverse complement strand
GCGGGAGAGCGAGATGCGCTCGGGACGCTTCTCGTCCCTGCTCTTCTCGATCTTGATCACCTGGACCTCGACCTCGTCGCCGAAATTGAAGACGTCCTGCGGGCGAGACGTGCGGCTGTGGCCGATCTCGGAGACGTGCAGCATGCCCTCGATGCCGCCGAGGTCGATGAAGGCGCCATAAGTGGTCAGCGAGGTGACCTTGCCGGAGAGTACGGCACCCACCTGGAGCTTCTCGCGCGTCTCGGCTGCCTTGGACTGCTGCTCCTCTTCGAGAAGCTGGCGGCGCGACAGCACAATGTTGGGGCCGCGTCCGCTGCGGTTGCCCACTTCTAACCGGTTGACCTTGAACTGGAGCTTCTGGCCCACGAACCGCTGCGGGTCCTCGACGTAATGCAGGTCGAGCTGCGAGAGCGGACAGAAGGCCCGCATGCCGTAGAGTTGCACCTCGGCGCCGCCCTTGTTGAGGCCCGTCACGAGACCCTCGACCGGCAGGCCGCTCTCGTAGGCTTGACGGATCTCGGGGGACACCTTATCTACTTGGGCATCTCTTTGAGCGACTCTCGTCTTGTCAAGAACCTCCGCTTGGGCCAGAGACGGCCACTTTCGGGCTGCCTCAGCTCGTAGACCTTCTGGCCACTTGAGAGATCTCTCTCGAAGATGTTTCTCCCAGAAATCAAGCGATCGAGGGTACGTCTCCGACAAAATATCTAAGGCGGTTCGAAGTAGCAGAACACCATCCGGCAGACTTGAAACTGCACGGCACAAAGCCAGAAGGCTCTGTTCGACACGATCGAAGTCAACGATGTTTGGCGATGCAGGGGACGGTGGAATCCATAGCAGCCCTCGCCAAGCGATGAGCAGCAGCGTGCGCCGCTCGGGCGGCCATTCCACATGAGATGGTGCTTCGAGAATCGAAAACCAACTTGTTTCTAAGGAGGCGTCGGTCTGCTGATAGACCAAGGCTTGCCATAACGGAAGCTGAAGCCTTGAGGCATTTCCGTCGTCTTCCCCAATTGCTTGTAGAGTGCCTAGAAGATTCTTGAGGGCAGAGAAGAGATCATTCTCCGCAGGTAACTCGGCGGCAAGGTATAAGACGCTTTGCAAGACGATACGACTTTTTGAGGGTACCTTTTCTTCTCTAACTACGGATTTAGAGATCTCGTCACCAATCAGCGCCGCGAGCACTCCCGCCAGCCGCTGAAGGAAACCCGGAGTATCTTGAACCAGAGGGATTGTCTGGAGCAGGATGTCTGCGGGATCGAGATCTCCTCCCATGGCTGGGAGCTTTCTTCCAGAGAGGTACTCGCGCAAGCGAGAGAGATCCTTCGCTTCCACAACAGCTGCCAAGGATTCAGCGAGGTGCGAAACAACTGGGTCTGTGGCGGTGGCGATCATGGCGTGAGTTCGGGGTGGCGGTCCATCCAGGCGCTAAGTCCGTCCATGGGGAACTCGTTCCGAAGCCGCTCGCGATGTTCGTTCCGCAGGGCAGCCAGGGTGCCATTATCTCTGACAACCGGGAGACTCTCAAGGAAGAGGACCTTGCCGGTACAGCGCTCCACGGCGGTAACACCGCGCAACGGCGGGTGGAGAACCTCGCGAACTGCGGAGAAAACGGAGCCTAAGGGCATCGTAATCCCAATAGGATACGCCGGTGGTGAAGGAAAGTGGTAAGGGGAGTCATTGGCTTCTAGGACAGTGGGCCTGTACAGCGGAGCGGCCTCAGCAACCGGGTATCTCCAGACCACCAGCCACTCTCCAGGAAGGCGATGACCCAGGCCAAGGGCGGCGCAAATCTCGGACGCATTGTCTGATTCGAGGGACCCTCGGATTTCCTCGGAAAAAGTAGCCCACCAAGGAGGCTCGTTGTCACCCAGGCTGTCTGCCAAAGTGCCTGCAACTTCGCGGACTGCCTCAGCACCTTGAGAGTTCAGGCGCCGGGCCAACTCTGCGACCTGCAAATCGGATCGGCTAGAGGTGAGGCTTCGTGCAGGCAATCCGATACCTGTCGACTTCCGCAAGACCAACTCTACGTCCGCCGCCCGCTCACTTCGTGCCGCCCGTCGTAGTAACGCGTTCAAGGAACCGACATGGACGAGTTCATCGAAGCCAGCGATCCGAGCGGAGATCCGGTTCCTGCCGTTCGTGGGCTTGGAGTACGCCGAAGCCCTGCCACTGGCCGAAGGAGCGCCTGGACAGCAGACTTCTTCCTGGAAGTAGAGCTGACGGGCCTCCCACCAGTCGTCTGCATCGGCAACGGAGACAAAGTGCCCGCAGGCGTCCAGATCGCCTTCTTCCCGTTCCAGATGGACCCGATGGTCCATTCGCCAGTTGGCGGCTACAACCCACCGTCTCCCCGGATCGGGCAGGTGCATCTCCTCGAA
>CAXTNS010000307.1:2103-5667 GCA_964245465.1 uncultured Thermoanaerobaculia bacterium | reverse complement strand
TTTCCCAGGGATGACGATCCCGCTCACGGTCGAAGATGTGGAATGGAGAATGGCTCTCCCAGTACGGTTCAGAGGAGCGGGAGACTTCGGACTCGGCTGTGGTCTCGTCGGCCATGGCTCAGGTTGATAGTATGACAGTGTTTCCCTGGTATCCGAAAGAGGGGTAGCCTTGTCCGAGAAACGTCATCCAGGAGCCGCTTCAGGGCTGACGGACGCCGGTGTTCGCCGCGTCTTTCTGCGTTTGTTCCGGGAGAGCGCGCTGCCGCCAGCAGGCCGTCTGTGGCGACTTTCCCCGAGATCTCAAAGACTTTCCCCGCGTGCGCGGTCATCTACCCGGGAGGGAAACTCATTGAGGTCCCGGGGAAGGTCATCTGGCCCGAGGGGAAAATGATTTTCCCCGCGATCCCGGAAGTTTTCCCCTGGATCTCGACGGTCTGAGGGAGGGGAAAGCGAGTTACCCCGAGGTCCCGAAGGCTTTCCCCTCGGGCCAGGGTCGTCTGGGTCGAGGGGAAACTCGTTGAGATCCCGGGGAAACTCATCCGGACCGCAGGGAAAGTCGTTTCCCCGCAATCCTGACAAGTTTCCCCGAGATCCGGACCGCCGATCTTGGGGGGAAAATGGGGGATCTCAGAGGGAAGAAGGTTTTCCCTTCGGGGAAGGAGAGTGGGGAAAGTGAGCAGGCCGGCAAGGATGCCGGCGGTCCCAGGGAGAACTGCCCCTACACCTCCTCCTCCTTCACCATCTCCTCGAACCGCCCCTTG
Organism: uncultured Thermoanaerobaculia bacterium; assembly: GCA_964245465.1. Taxonomy (GTDB): domain Bacteria; phylum Acidobacteriota; class Thermoanaerobaculia; order Multivoradales; family UBA5704; genus DATARR01. Next base: position 4,906 of record CAXTNS010000307.1, on the reverse strand, counting down.
TTGCTGGCCTTCATGTAGGCCTCCTGGGGCGTGATGCGCTTCTGCTCGATGAGGGCCATCAAGGCGTCGTCCATCAACTGCATGCCCTGGGAGCGGCCGCCCTGGATGATCGAGGTGATCATGGGCGTGTTGCCTTCGCGGATGATGTTGGGCAGGCCCGGGGTCTTGAGGAGGATCTCGTTGACGGCAAGGCGGCCCTGGCCGTCGGCCGTGCGCAGCAGGAGCTGCGAGACGATGCCGGCGACCGACTCCGCGAGGGTCGTGCGGACCTGCGCCTGCTCGTCGGCGGGGAAGGCGTCGATCAACCGGTCGATCGTGTTGGCCGCGCCGTTGGTGTGCAGCGTGCCGAAGACCAGCGCGCCCATCTCGGCCGCGGTGACCGCGAGCGAAATGGTTTCCAAATCCCGCATCTCACCCACCAGGATCACGTCCGCGTCCTGGCGGATGGCGGCGCGCAGGGCGGCGCCGAAGCTCTCCGTGTCGGCGCCCACCTCGCGTTGGGAGAAGACCGAGAGCTTGTTCTGGTGCACGAACTCGACTGGGTCTTCGATCGTCACGATGTGCTTCTGATAGGTCGTGTTGATCCGGTCGATGATCGCCGCGAGCGTCGTCGACTTGCCCGATCCCGTGGGGCCGGTGACCAGCACGAGGCCCATCTGGAGATGGGCGAGCCCTTCGATGGCCTTGGGCAGGTTGAGCTTTTCGAGCGGGACGATCTTCTCGGGGATGATGCGGAAGACGGCGCCGCAGCCGTTCTCCTGGCGCAGGAAGTTGGCGCGGAAGCGGGCGAACCCTTCGAGCCCATAGGCAAAATCGAGGTCGCCGCAGCCCATGTAGTCCTCCCACTGGGCCTCGCTCGTCATCTCGCGCAGGATCGAGAGGAGCTCGTCGTGCGACAGCACGGGCCATCCCGCCACGGGCTCCAGCACGCCATGGACGCGGATGCGCGGCTCCAGGCCCGCCGCCAGATGCAGGTCGGACCCCTTGTTCTCTTTGAGGTAATGAAACAGCTCGTCGATCCTGGCCATGGGCAATCCTGGGGGACAATTCCCGTGCGTCAGCTCGCGAACCGCTGCGGCTCGTCGGCGTGCTTCAGGGCCTCTTCGCGGGTGATCACCCGGTTCTTCACCAGGTCGGCGAGCGAGGCGTCGAGCAGGCACATGCCGTGCGAGGCCCCGGTCTGGAGCACGGAGCGGATCTGGAAGGTCTTGTTCTCGCGGATCAGGTTGCCCACGGCCTTGTTGGCCACCAGGACCTCCAGCGCGGGCACGCGGCCGTTGCCGTCCGCCCGGGCGACCAGGCGCTGGGAGACCACCGCCCGCAACGACTCGGAGACCATGGTGCGGATCTGCTCCTGCTGGTTGGGCGGGAAGACGCCGAGGATGCGGTTGACGGTACGGATGGCGTTGTTGGTGTGGAGCGTCGCGAGCACGAGGTGGCCCGTCTCGGCCGCCGTGAGGGCGAGCGAGATGGTCTCGAGGTCGCGCAGCTCGCCGATGGCGATGATGTCCGGGTCCTCGCGCAGGGCGGCCCTCAGGGCGCGGGCGAAGGAGCCGGTGTGGGGACCCACCTGGCGCTGGTTGACCACGCACCCTTTCGAGACGTGGATGTACTCGATGGGGTCTTCGATGGTGATGATGTGATCGTGCCGCTCCTGGTTGATGATGTTGACCAGGGCGGCGAGCGTCGAGGACTTGCCGCATCCAGCCGGGCCGGTGAGCAGCACCATTCCCTGATGAAAGTTGGCGAACCGGGCAAGGGAGGCCGTCAGGCCCAGCTCTTCGAGAGTCGGCGGCGTGGGCGGGATGGCCCGGAACACGGCGTCCATCCCGCGCTGCTGCCGGTAGGCGTTGCTGCGGAACCGTCCGACGCCCGGCAGGGTGTAGGCGAAGTCCACCTGCCCATGCTCGCGGAGCTGCGCCGCCTGGTCCTCGGTCAGGACTTCCAGGATCAGGCGCTCGGCCGTGGGCGGGTCGAGGAGGATCGAGTCGAGCTCGTCGAGACGGCCGTGCGTGCGCAGCTTGATGGTCGCGCCGCTGTGGAGATGAAGGTCGCTCGCGCCGCAGCGCAGGGTGTTCTCCAGGAGGCGGTTCAGGCCGCCGGGCTCGTCGAGCCTGAAGACGGCCCGCTTCTGCGCGGCCTGGGCCTCCTGCTTGGCCAGCACGTCCCGCTGGACGGCGAGGAGCTGCTCGTGCTGGCGGGCCGTCAGGAGGCCCTTCTCGACGAGGAACTCGCCCAGCGGGCGGCCGTTGCCGTCGATCGCCAGGGCGCGGGCCGCCTCCACTAGGTGCTCGCGCGAGACGAGCTTGTAGTGCAGGGCGATCCGCCCGAACAGCAGGTCCACTGTGGCCGAAACCATTGGTAGTGAGGGTAGTCAAGGGAGGGCGGGCGCGTCAACCGTCTCCCTGGCAGGCGTAACCGGCACTCATGGAGTCGGGGCTGGGCTAGAATCTGCGCAGCCCCGTTGGACGAGTCGCACGGAGGCGGCGGAGATCCGCCGCGGGAGGTCACAGATGGCGGACCAGGCAGGAGTCCGAGGTTTCGTTGAACCGGAGGAGCGGAAGGCCACGGGATTGCTCGTCGCCCTGGCGCTGCTCGCTCTGGCGCTGTTGCTGGCAGTCGTCCAGTCCGGTCCTCCCTCGCCGAAGGGGACGGACGCTCCCGCGCCGGAGTTCTCGGCCAGCCGGGCGCTCGAAGTCCAGCTCGGGTTCATGGGAGACGGCGCGCCCCGCCCGGTAGGTTCCCCGGCCAACGCCCGCGCCCGCGAGAAGATCCTGGCGTACCTGCGCAGCTTGGGCTATGT
>CAXTNS010000307.1:0-2093 GCA_964245465.1 uncultured Thermoanaerobaculia bacterium | reverse complement strand
TACCAACGCCAAGCCGCATGCGATCAGCCAACTCGGCTTGGGCTATGTGCCGGAGGTCCAGCAGGCCTTCACCTGCTCTCCGGGCGGCAACTGCGCCCGGGTATCCAACGTGCTGGCGCGCCTCCCCGGCCGGGAACCCGGCAAGTCCGTGCTGCTGATGGCCCATTACGACTCGATCGCCGCGGGATCCGGTGCCGGCGACGACGGCGCCGGCGTCGCCGCGGCCCTGGAGGCCGCCCGGATCCTCAAGGCCGGTCCGCCGCCACGCCACGGCGTGATGCTGCTGATCAGCGACGGCGAGGAGGCGGGGCTGCTGGGAGCGCGCGCCTTCGCCGAGAAGAGCCCGGCCTTGAAAGAGGTGGGGGCGGTGGTCAACCTCGAAGCCCGGGGCAGCGGCGGACCGAGCCTGATGTTCGAGACCAGCGGTCCCGACGCCTGGCTGGTCTCCCGGTGGGCTGGCGGAGCCTCCAAGCCGTTCACCAGCTCCCTGTTCTCCACCATCTACCGCTACATGCCGAACGACACCGACCTCACTATCTTCCGGCGGCGTGACATCCCGGGTATGAACTTCGCGTTCATCGACGGGCCGTCCCACTACCATACGGCGCTCGACAGCCTGCGGAATCTCTCCTCCGGCAGCCTCCAGCACCATGGCGACAACGCCCTGGCAGCGGTGCGCGGGCTGGCCGATTCCGAGGGTGACCTCGGCAATCCTCCCCAGGGGCAGGCGGTGTTCTTCGACTTCCTCCGCGTAGGGGTGGTGCGGTGGCCGGCCGGTCTCTCCCCGTTGCTGGGCCTCCTGGCGCTGGGCCTCGTCATCGCCGCGGCGGTGATAGCCCGGCGGCGCGGTCTCACGGGTGTCCCATCATGGGGTGCCATGGCGCTCGGGCTGCTCATTCCGCTCGCGGCGCTCGTCCTGACCCTCGTCCTGGCCATCGGGCTCCAAATGCTGCTCGCCGGTGCCTTCCCTAACGCCTGGGTGGCCCGTCCCCTGCCGGCCATGGCCGCCTTCTGGCTGCTCGCGCTCACCGCTTCGGTGGGCGCCGCGGGCCTGCTCGCCCGCCGTTCGAGCGCCGCGGGGGTCTGGGCAGGCATCTGGATCTTCTGGTCCGTGGCAGGCCTGGTGCTCGGCCTGCTCCTGCCCGGAGCCAGCTACCTCTTCCTGGTGCCGGCCCTGGTGGCGGGCGTCTGCGGCGTGGCGCTGAGCGGCTCTCCGAGCGGCCGGACGGCGGCGGCCATCCTGCCCGTCTTCGTGGCGGCCCTGCTCTGGTTCCCCACTCTCCGGGCGCTCTACCTGGGACTGGGGCTCCAGGGTCTCCTGGTAACCGCCATCCTCCTCTCCTTCGTCTTCGGCGCCCTGGCCCCGCTGGTGCCCCGGCGGGGCTCCCGCTGGGTGCTGATCGTGGCCGGCGGCGCGGCGGTGATCTTCGCCGTGCTGGCCATGGTCTCGCCGCCGTTCTCCCCCGACTCCCCCCGGCCCCTGACCGTGCAACTCCATCAGGACGGCGACACCGGCGAGACCCGCTGGATCGTGCGCGGTCTTCCGCCTCTCCCGCCGTCGATCCGCGAGGCCGCCAAGTTCGCTCCGCAGCCGGGTCCCCCCTACCCGTGGTCGCCGCCCGTGGCGCGGTCTTTCGTTGCGCCGGCGCCTCCGCTGAACGCGCCGGCTCCCACTCTCGCCGTGGTCGAAGATTCGGCCTCCGGAGGCAAGCGGCGCCTGCGTCTGCGGCTCACCTCGACGCGGGGAGCGCCGATGGGAACGCTCGTCGTGCCGGCCGCGGCGAAGCTCGAATCGATCAAGATCGATGGTCAGGCCGTGGAGGAACCGGGAGGAGGCCCGGACTGGTGGCAGTTCACCAACTACACCGTGCCGCCTCAGGGCAGCGAGATCGAGGTCGTCCTCGGAGCCGCCCAGCCGCTCGACTGGTACGTGTTCGACCGCTCCTACGGGCTGCCGCCGGCCGGCCAGGGTCTGATCGCGGCACGGCCGCAGGACGCGGCGGCCACGCAGGACGGAGATTTGACGCTGGTGAGCCGGAAGGTGCGGATCTGAAGAGAGGGTGGGTGTCTGTAATAATCCGCGGATGCCCACC
>CAXTNS010000306.1:7071-8059 GCA_964245465.1 uncultured Thermoanaerobaculia bacterium | reverse complement strand
CTCCAGGCGCTGGGCGGCGAGGGGCTGCGCATCCTCACCGGCACGGTGACCTCGCCGACGCTCGCCTCGCAGGTGCAGGCCCTGCTCACGGCCTTCCCGCGCGCCCGCTGGCACCGCTGGGAGCCGGCCGCGCCGCACCAGGCGCAGGCCGCGGCCCGCCGTGCCTTCGGCGCGCCGCTCGAAACGGTCTACGACTTCACCCAGGCCGACGTGGTGCTGACGGTGGGCTCGGACACTCTCTGCCACGGACCGGCGGGCGTGCGTTACTCCCACGACTTCGCGTCGCGGCGGCGGGTGCGCGCCGACAATCTCAATATGAACCGGCTGTACGCGGTGGAGAGCGTGCCCGCGAACAGCTCGACGGTGGCCGATCACCGGCTGCAGCTCCCGCCGGACCAGCTCGAGGCCTTCCTGCTGGCCCTGGCCCAGGCGCTGGGAGTGGCTCCCGCGGGCACCGCCGGCGGCGCGATCCTCTCCGACCCGACGGCCCAGAAATGGGTCCAAGCCGTTTCCGCGGACCTGCGGGCCCACGGCGGCCGCTCGGTGGTGGTGGCCGACGAGTACCTCTCGACCGCTGCCCAGGTGCTGGTGCACGGCATCAACCAGGCGCTCGGCAACGTCGGCCACACGGTGAATTTCATCGAGCCGGTGGAGGCGGCGCCGGTCGATCAGGTGCAGTCCATCCGCGAGCTGGCGGCGGACATGAACGCCGGCCGGGTGGACACGCTGGTGATGCTCGACGGCGTCAATCCCGTCTACACGGCGCCCGCGGACCTGCGGTTCGCCGAGGCGCTCCAGAAGGTGCGGCTGCGCGTCCACCACGGGCTGTATCAGGACGAGACGGCGGTCTACTGCCACTGGCACGTCAACGCCGCCCACGAGTTGGAGAGCTGGAGCGACGCCCGCTCGTTTGACGGCACGGTGTCAATCCTCCAGCCGCTGATCGATCCGCTCTATGAAGGGAGGACGGCCCACGAGGTGCTGTCGG
>CAXTNS010000306.1:0-7061 GCA_964245465.1 uncultured Thermoanaerobaculia bacterium | reverse complement strand
TGGCCGCGGCCCGGAACCATAATGACCGCGGAGACGGGAGGGTGACGATCCTGTTCCGGCCCGACCCGACGGTCTGGGACGGCCGCTTCGCCCAGAACGCCTGGCTCCAGGAGCTGCCCAAGCCGATCAGCAAGCTGGTGTGGGACAACGCCCTGTTCCTCTCGCCGCGCACGGCGGAGCGCCTGAAGGTGAGCTACTACGAGACCGTGACCATCGCGGCCGGCGGCCGGGAGCTTAAGGACGTGGCGGTGTGGATCCTTCCGGGCATGGCGGACGGCACCGGATACCTGACTCTGGGCTACGGCCGCAAGAGCGCCGGCAAGGGCACGGACCGGGGCTTCAACGCCTACGCGCTGCGCGCCTCGAACGCCCTGTGGACCCTGCCGGGCGCCGAGATCCGCCCACAGGGCGGCCGCTACGAGATCGCCTGCACCCAGAACCATCACCTGCTCGGCCAGGAGGTCAACGAGGACGAAGAGGCGACCGAGCAGGCCGCGAAGCGCCACGTGATCCGCACCGGCACCCTCGAAGAGTTCCGGGCCAATCCGAAGCTCATTCAGGAGCACCGGGAAGACCCGAAGGAATACGAGCAGGAAACGGGCAAGCCGATGTCCATGCACCCGCCCTACGACTACAGCCACGGGCATCAGTGGGGCATGTCGATCGACCTGAACCTCTGCACCGGGTGCAGCTCGTGCGTGGTGGCCTGCCAGTCGGAGAACAACATCCCCGTGGTGGGCAAGGAGCAGGTGCTGGCGGGCCGCGAGCTGCACTGGCTGCGCATCGACCGCTACTTCGAAGGCGACCTGGACGCGCCCAGGATCCACAACCAGCCGCTCCCCTGCATGCACTGCGAGAACGCCCCGTGCGAGGTCGTCTGCCCGGTGGCGGCCACGGTGCACAACGGCGAGGGCCTGAACGAGATGGTCTACAACCGGTGCGTGGGCACCCGGTACTGCTCGAACAACTGTCCGTACAAGGTGCGGCGCTTCAACTTCCTGCGCTACGCCCCCAAGGACGACCCGCTGCTGGCCATGGCCATGAACCCGGACGTGACGGTGCGCATGCGCGGCGTCATGGAGAAGTGCACCTACTGCGTGCAGCGGATCGAGCAGGCCAAGATCGAGTCCAAGGTGGAAGGCGAGCCGATCCCCGCCAACTGGCTAAAGACCGCATGCCAGCAGGCCTGCCCCACCGGGGCCATCGTCTTCGGCGACCAGAACGACGCGGACTGGGAGGTCACGAAGTGGAAGAAGGACCCGCTCTCCTACGGCCTCCGCGAAGAGATCAACACCCGCCCGCGCACGACCTATCAGGCCAAGCTGCGCAACCCCAACCCCGCGCTCGAACCGCCTCCCGCACCCGCAGACACCGAAAGGACTGAGTATGGCCACGCTTGAGAAGCCGTACAAGCCGCCGGTCGTGGCCCCGGGCTACACCACCGCGTCGGTCACCGACAAGATCAGCGAGGTCGTGCTCCAGCGGACGCCGAAGTGGTGGTACCTGGGCTTCGCCGTGTCCTTCTCGCTGCTGATGGTGTTCCTGACCTCGGTGACCTACCTGTTCGCCAAGGGCGTGGGCATCTGGGGCATCAACTGGCCCGTGGGCTGGGGCTTCGACATCATCAACTTCGTCTGGTGGATCGGCATCGGCCACGCCGGTACGCTGATCTCGGCCATCCTCCTGCTCCTGCGCCAGGAGTGGCGGACGTCGATCAACCGCTTCGCCGAGGCCATGACGCTCTTCGCCGTGGCCTGCGCGGGCATGTACCCGGTGCTCCACCTGGGCCGGCCGTGGCTCGCCTACTGGCTCTTCCCCTATCCGAACACCATGGGCCTGTGGCCGCAGTTCAGGAGTCCCCTGATCTGGGACGTGTTCGCCGTGTCGACCTACGCCACGGTGTCCGCCCTGTTCTGGTACGTGGGCCTGATCCCCGACCTCGCCACTCTGCGCGACCGCACGAAGAACCGTTTCTGGCAGATCGTCTACGGCTTCGGCGCCATGGGCTGGCGGGGCTCGGCGGCCCACTGGCACAACTACGAGACGGCCTACCTGCTGCTGGCGGGCCTGGCCACGCCGCTGGTCATCTCGGTGCACACGGTGGTGTCCTTCGACTTCGCCATCGGCATCATCCCGGGGTGGCACGCGACGATCTTCCCGCCCTACTTCGTGGCGGGCGCCATCTACGCCGGCTTCGCCATGGTGCTGACGCTCGCGATCCCGCTGCGCTACGTGTTCAACCTCCAGGACTTCATCACCGCGCGCCACCTCCAGAACATGGGCAAGGTGATGCTGGCGACGGGCCTGATCGTGGTCTACGGCTACTGCATGGAGCTGTTCTTCGGCTGGTACAGCGGCAACACCTATGAGCGCTTCATGCTGCTCAACCGCGCCATCGGCCCGTTCCGGTGGCACTGGTACACGCTGCTGCTGTGCAACGCCGTGGTGCCGCAGTTCCTGTGGGTCCGGCGCGTGCGCACGTCTCCGCTGTGGCTCTTCGTCATCTCGATGTTCGTGAGCGTGGGCATGTGGCTGGAGCGCTTCATCATCATCGTGACCAGCCTCCACCGCGACTTCCTGCCGGCCTCGTGGGGTATGTACGGCGGGACGATCTGGGACTGGGGGACGTTCATCGGCACGATGGGCCTGTTCCTGACGCTGCTCTTCCTCTTCATCCGCTTCCTGCCGCTGATCTCGATCTTCGAGATGAGGACGATCGTCCCCGGCGGCCAGCGGGGCGGCGAGTACACGGAGGTGCCCCGATGACAGCTCGGCGCGCGATCTACGGCGTGATGGCGGAGTTCAATTCCGCCGGGGAACTGATCGAAGCCGTCCACAAGGCGCGGGAGGAAGGGTACCAGCACATGGACGCCTTCACTCCGTACCCGATCGAGGAGCTGTCCGAGGCCCTCGGGCATCACCGCTCGAAGCTGCCGCCGATCGTGCTGACGGGCGGCATCCTGGGCGCCCTTGGCGGCTACGGCCTCCAGTACTGGTCGCAGGTGATCGAGTATCCGATGAACATTGGCGGCCGGCCGTTCCACTCCTGGCCGGCCTTCATCGTGCCGACGTTCGAGATGACGATCCTGGGGGCGGCCCTGTCGGCCATCATGGGCATGTTCTTCCTGAACGGCCTGCCCCACCCGTACCACCCGGTGTTCAACGTGCCGCGCTTCGCCCTGGCGTCGCGCGACCGCTACTTCTTCCTGATCGAGGCGCGCGATCCCAAGTTCGACCGCGACGAGACGCCGCGCTTCCTCTCCGGGCTGCACGCGAGCGAGGTGACCGAAGTTGAGCACTGAGAACCGAGCTTCGGCAGGGCGGCCACGTGGGGCCGCCCCTACAATCCTGGCCATCGCCTGTCTCCTGGCGGCCGCGGGATGCCGGCAGAACATGCACAATCAAAACAAAGTCGAGCCCTACGAGCCGAGCACGTTCTTCGAGAACGGCCAGGCGGCGCGTCCGCTGCCGGCCCACACCGTGGCCCGGGGCGACCTGCGCGAGGGCCCGGCCTATACGGGCCTCGGCGCCAACGGGCAGCCGGCCGCCGAGTCGCCGTACCCGATTACCCGCGAGTTTCTCCAGCGCGGGCAGGATCGTTTCAACGTCTTCTGCTCCCCCTGCCACGATCAAGCAGGGTATGGACGGGGCATGGTCGTGCTTCGGGGCTACAAGCAGCCCACGTCGTTCCACGACCCGCGGCTGCGGAGCGCCCCGGTGGGTTACTTCGTCAACGTGATGACCGAGGGCTTCGGGGTGATGCCGTCCTACGCCCCGCAGGTGCCGGTGAAGGACCGCTGGGCCATCGCCGCCTACATCCGCGCCCTCCAGTACAGCCAGAACGCCCGCCTGGCCGACCTCGCCCCGGCCGGCGTGCCGCCCAAGCGGATGCAGGAGATCGAGGCTGACCTCGCGAGAAAGGTGCAAGAGTGAACAGAGACAACCTCAGCCATCTGGACGCCCGGTCGTTCGCCGCTCCGGCGGCGGTGGACCGGATCCAGCGCCTCGGCCTCATCGTGGGCGTGGTGGGTGCCGTACTCTGCGCGATCGGCTTCTTCGTGTCGCGCGAGTACTTCTTCCGTTCCTGGCTGGTCGGCTGGGTCTACTGGATGGGCGTCACGCTCGGGTGCTTCGCCCTCTTCATGCTCCACCACCTGACCCGAGGCGGCTGGGGACTGGTCATCCGGCGCGTCATGGAGGCGGCCTCGCGCACCCTGCCGTGGCTCGCTCTGCTGTCGCTGCCGATCCTCCTGGACGTCTTCTTCACCAAGACCCTCTACATCTGGTCGCGCCCGGAGGTGGTCCAGCACGACGAGTTGCTCCAGGCCAAGGCGCCGTACCTCAACGATGGGTTCTACCTGGTGCGGTTCGTCCTCTACTTCGCGATCTGGTATGGCTTCGCCTTCATCCTCAACCGCATGTCGCTGCGGCAGGACACGTCGGCCGACCCGGGCCTGACCCGACGCATGCAGCTCATCGCGGCCTTCGGGCTCGCCGCCTACTGCCTGGCGGTGACCTTCGCCTCGGTCGACTGGCTGATGTCGCTCGACCCGCACTGGTTCTCGACCATCTACGGCGTGTACCTGATGGGGAGCCAGGGCCTGGCGGCGCTCGCCTTCCTGATCACGTTCGCGGTCTTCCTGTCCCGGCGCGAGCCCATGGCGGGCATCATCCAGCCCCGGCATTTCCACGACTGGGGCAAGCTCTTCCTGGCCTTCGTGATGCTGTGGGCCTACTTCTCCTTCTCGCAGTTCCTGATCATCTGGTCGGGCAACCTGCCGGAGGAGATTCCGTGGTACCTGCGCCGTATGCAGGGCGCCTGGGGGGTCCTGTCGCTGGTGATCGTGCTCTTTCACTTCGCGCTGCCCTTCGTGCTCCTGCTCTCGCGCGACCTCAAACGCAACGGCCGGGTGCTGGCGGGCGTGGCCGTGATGATGCTGGTCATGCGGTGGCTGGAGCTGATCTGGCAGGTCGAGCCCAATTTCGGCGCGATGGCCGGGCATGGAGGAGGACACGGCGAGAGCCACCAGAACATTGTCCACACCTGGCTCTACCTGGCGGCCCCGGCCACTATCGGCGGGATCTGGCTCTTCCTCTTCATCGGCGAGCTCAAGAAACGGCCGCTCCTGCCGGTCAACGATCCCTATCTCCCGGAGGCGATCGAAGCCAATGGCCATTGAACAGAACGATCCGGATGCCAAGACGGACGTCGGCCCCGGCACGGGGCACGCCTATACCCAGCACGGGGTGGCGACGGGGGAGATCGACCGCGAGATCGACGTCAAAGGCATCGTCTGGATGGGCGTCGGCCTCCTGGTGACCGCCCTCGTGGTGCACTTTCTGATCTGGGGCCTGCTGCGCGGCTTCGACAAGATGGACGACCGGCGCGACGTGCCGCTCACCCCTATCGAGGCCTCCAGCCCGCAGCCAGCGGATTTCCCGGAGCCCCGCCTGCAGACCAACGACGCGAAGGACCTGCAGGACCTGCACAAGCAGGAGGACAAGCTCCTGAGCCAAGCCGGCTGGGTGAACCGCCAGCAAGGGACGGTGCGGGTGCCGGTGGACGTGGCGATCGACGTGATCGCCCGGCGCGGCGTCGAGCCCGGGGTGGTCGGCGGAACCGGTGCCAGCGCGAATCCGGACCAGGTGCGCCAGCAGGGGCTGGACGTCCCCATCGGCAGGCAGCCCGGCGCCACCGTACAGATGACCCGTCCGGCATCTCCAGCGGCACCGGCCCGTCCGCCCGCGAACAACCAGGAGTAACCGTTGAACGCATTGATCGCTCGAACGACTCTCTCGGTCCTTGCAGGGATGCTGATCGCCTCGGCGGTGTCAGCGGCATTGGCGGCCCCGCCGGCGGCGGGCAGCGGTCCCATCGTGCCGAGCAACCAGATGCCGGAGCCGCTCAAGACCGTGGGGTACGACCAGAACCTGGGCAAACAGGTGCCGCTCCATCTGGCTTTCCGCGACGAGGCGGGGCGCCCGGTCAAACTCGGCGACTACTTCGGCCACCGGCCGGTGGTGATGGTCTTCGCCTACTACCGGTGCCCCATGCTCTGCGACATGGTGCTCCAGGGGGTGACCGGCAGCCTCAAGGCACTCTCCTTCGACGCCGGGGAGCAGTACGAGGTGGTGGTGGTGAGCATCGACCCCAAGGAGACCACCCGGCTCGCCGCCGAGACCAAGGCCGAGACCCTGTCGCGCTACGGCCGGTCGGGCACCGAGGGCGGCTGGCACTTCCTCACCGGCCGGCAGGACGCCATCCTGGAGCTGACCCGGGCGGCGGGCTTCCGCTACTTCTACGACCAGCGACGCGACCAGTACGCGCACGCCGCGGGCATGATGGTCCTGACGCCCGGCGGGCGCATCTCCCGCTACCTCTTCGGCCTCGACTTCGCGCCGCGCGACGTGCGCCTGGCGCTGATCGAATCGGCGGAGGGCCGCATCGGCAGCCTCGCCGACAAGGTCCTCCTCTACTGCTTCCATTACGATCCGGTGTACGGCAGATACAGCGCCATGACCATGAACATCCTGCGCCTCGCGGCGGCGGCGACCGTGCTGGGCCTCGGGCTTCTGATCGTGCTCCTCAAGCGGCGCGAACGCGTGCGTGTGGAGCCCGATCCCGTGGGAGCGGCTTGACATGAACCGGCAGTTCCCCCTCTTCCCCGAAGCGGCGTCGACCGTCGCCAATGACGTCGACCTCCTGTTCGTCATCTGGTCGGTGATCAGCGCCTTCTTCACGGTGCTCATCGCCGTCCTGATCCTCTACTTCATGGCGCGCTACCGGCGGCGCCACCCCGAGGAGGTGGGGGCCACCGAGCGCGCGGCCATCTGGCTGGAGATCGGCTGGTCCGTCATCCCTCTCGCCATCATGCTGATCATGTTCGTCTGGGGAACCAAGGTCTTCTTCAACATCTACCGTCCCCCCGCGGACGCCGTCCGCTACAGCGGCGTCGGCAAGCAGTGGATGTTTTTTTTTTTTAATGATACGGGGAAGAGCGAGATCTACACGCTGCACGTGCCGGTGGGGCTGCCGGTCCGGATGGACCTGCAGTCCGAGG
>CAXTNS010000305.1:1567-8074 GCA_964245465.1 uncultured Thermoanaerobaculia bacterium | reverse complement strand
CCTTTTGCAAGCACGCCTTCCGGGCAAAAGAGCCCCTTAAGCGATCACGGATGTACGTGTTACATCCTCTGTGATGGCGCACAGTATATAGTGCCTGCCAACTCCCTCTGGGAGTGTTGCAGGGGGACTTATCTCTGCCCGGATAATACCCCTCCGTATGGGGTCGAATGGAGCGGTGGGCCCGGGGAGTTTCCGACGTTCTGTGGGCCCTATGAGGATTAAGAGCATCCAACAAAACCGGTGGCAGACCGGCCCAACGGGCCGGGAGATTCTAGCCCAGGGATGAGGCCGAAGGCCGATGCCCTAGGAGCCTGTCGGGAAACCGCGAAAAGGTCTAGTGGTCTGTCAAGGCAGGATTGACCTATCGGCGTATCCCTTGGGAGCACCGGCAGGATGCCCACGTACCCCCAAAGCCCTGCTCGGAACCCGAACGAGCCTCTCGCAGCACCCCTGCGGAAGGCTCGTTCCGTCCGGCAGGGATGTCGGCGTTCCCAGCGGCGCTACGCCAACGCGTCAATCCTGGTTTGACAGACCACTAGGGAAGACCGCGTTCTGCGACGAGGTGGACCCGTCCTATCGAGGCTAGAGGCAGTCTCATAAATGGTCCAGCTCCTGCCCCTTGCCAGGGATTTCAATCCCTGGCAAGAAGGGGCGGTATTTATAGACCGCTTCACTGCTTCGACTTTGTCATGGGTCCCTTCGCGAAGGCCTTCTTTAGGCCGTTCACCGCAAACTCCTGGGCGCTCTTCGCGTCGCCGACCACCGCGTCCATGCCGAAGAATTCGTGCGCCACGCCCGTCTGGACCTGCCGCTCGACCTTCACGCCGGCCGCCTTCAGCTTGTCTGCGAGCAGCTTGCCGTCCGACTCGAGCGGGTCGATGTCGGCGTTGATGATGGTGGCCGAGGGTAGGCCTTTCAGGTTGGCCTTGGCGTAGAGATTGAGCAGCGGGCTCTGCATGTCCTCGGGCTTGCCGAGATACTTGTCGACGAACCACTGGATGCCGGCCTTCGAGAGCGGCATTGCGTTCGCGTTCTTCTGGTAGGAGGGCGTCGTCAGGTCGGTCCCGGCTACTGGATAAACGAGCAGCATGTGCACCGGCGCCTGCACGTTCTGATCGCGCGCCATGATGGCTGTCGTGACCGCCATGTTGCCGCCGGCCGACTCGCCCGCCACCGCCACGCGCGAGGCGTCGCCATTGAACCCAGCCGCGTTCTTCAGCACCCACTTGTAGGCCGCGAACGCGTCCTCGTGCGCGGCCGGGAACTTGTTCTCCGGGCCTTTCCGGTATTCCACCGAGGCGACGGTCGCGTTCGCTTTCCGCGCGAGCGCCATCGCCGAGCTCTCGTAGGTGTCGATGTCGGCGATCACCCAGCCACCGCCGTGGTAGAAGACGATCACAGGGAGCGGCCCGGAGCTTCCTTCCGGCGTGTAGATCCGGATCGGCTGCGAGCCGCCGGCCGTCGGGTACGTCTTGTCCTGCTTGGCGACCCGCATCGCCGCCATCAGCGCCATCGGATCCTTGCCCTGGTCCTTCAGCACGGCCTTCACCGCGTCGGCGGGTGTCGGCTGCTTTCGCGCCTGCTCGACCGAGAGCGTCTCGACGGGCTTGGCGCCGAGCGCCTTCACGGCGTCGCTGGGGCTGGGTTGCGTACGCGCTTCCTCGACGGTGCGCGACTCGATCGGCTTCGCGCCAAGCGCACTCATGGTCTCGAGGACACGAAGCATGTCCTTGTCGGCGCGCTGCATCGTGCCGCTGTCCTTGGCGGCGGCCGGGGGTTGCTGCGCCATGGCGAACGGAACAGCCGCCGCGAGCGACAGGCCCATCAGCGCCGCGAAGGACGTGGTCACTCCGAAAATTCTACGCATTGACTTCATTTGTTTCTCCGGTAACGAGGTCTGTTGATCTTCCTGGGTAGTGTTGCCAAACGTGGTCTCTTGCAGCTCTGAGAGACCACGAGCTCACCCTCGCCGTCCTTCCCACCTTAAGCAAGTCCTTTGCCAATATTCTCCGCGGGAGAGCGTCCCGGTCGTGTATCGACGAGCTGCGGCGGGATGCGGACGTCGCGACGGCGTGCGTCCAGGGCGTGCGTCCAGAAGGTTCGCTATCTGTCGGCGGTTGAGGATGCCTTCGGCGGCGAGATCGATTTCGCCCAGCTCCAGAAGGTTTACGGTCGGGGACGGCCCAAATTTAGGGTAAATGGGCCTTGCGCCGACCCTTCATGACTGGCGATGATATGCCTCGGTCATGAGAAGGTTTTCGGAGAAGAGGTGATGCCATGGCTCGTATGACACGTCGGGAGCTCATCGCCGCCGCCGCGGCCATGGGAGCGACGCTCGCGTGGGGCGACTCACCGCCCAAGCCCTCCCGCGTGCGCTGGGTGGAGCGGCGGGATCGGTTCGCCCAGGGCGTCGCCTCCGGTGATCCCGCGCCGGACAGCGTGCTGCTCTGGACGCGCGCCTCCGCCGCGGGCTCCGCGCCCGCCGTCGCTCTAACCGTGGAGGTCGCCGAGGACGGTGCTTTCGAGCGCGTGGTTGCCACGGCGGCCACCCGGGCCCTGGCGGCGGCCGACCACACCTGCCGGGTGCTGGTAGGCGGATTGCGGCCGGACCGCACGTACTGGTACCGGTTCCTGGACGAGAGCGGGCACGGCAGCAGGATCGGACGCACGCGGACCGCGCCCGCCGATGACGATCCGCGGTCCGTGCGCTTCGCCTTCGTCAGTTGCCAGAACGTCTGCGAGGGGGCGCAGAACGCCTTCCGGCGCATGATTTTCGAGGACGAACGCGCCAAGCCCGAGGACCAGCTCGCGTTCGTGCTGCATCTCGGCGACTTCATCTATGAGGTCGTGCAGTATCCGGAGGACGTCCCCGGGGGCCACCGGTACGATCGCCGGGTGCGCGACGTGGTCCGCTTTCCCGACGGCGAGAAGATCACATCCTTCCGCGTGCCGGCGTCCCTCGCCGACTACCGGGCGCTCTATCGCGCCTATCTTCAGGACCCTGACATCCAGGACGCCCGGGCGCGCTTCCCCTTCATCCCCATGTGGGACAACCACGAGTTCTCCTGGCTGGGATGGCAGTCGGTCCAGATCTACGATGGCAAGTCGAGCCCGGCCCAGACGCGCAAGGTGGAGGCCAACCAGGCGTGGTTCGAGTACCAGCCGGCGCGCGTGAGCCAGGCCAACGGGCCGTCGCTCGAACGCTTCGAGGCCCCTGCGGTGAAGAACGTTCCCATCGAGCGCTTCGACGAGCACGGGCTCGGCCAGGAGCCGAACAACCTGGCCGCCATCGGCAGCCTCATGGCCTACCGGAGCCTGCGCTGGGGGCGATACCTGGAGCTCTTCATCACCGACCAGCACTCCTATACCGCGGAGTACCCTGGCGGCCGCGGGGAAGCGCCGAAGCTCGCGAGCGACGACTTCCCGGAGCTGATTCCGCAGGAGGTCCTGGAGATCCTGGACGCCGGGCGGACGTACGCGGGCGGCAAGCCCCCGGAGACGATCCGCTACGGCGACGTGCAGATCCCGAATTTCCGCAAGGCCGAGGCTCCCCACACCGTCCTCGGCGCCCCACAGAAGGCGTGGTTCCTCGACAAGCTGCGCGCCTCGCGCGCGACCTGGAAGATTTGGGGCAACTCCCTGGGCACCCTCGACTGGCGGGCCGATCCGCAGAATCTGCCCAAGGATCTCGGCAAGCCGTGGCCGGGCGCCGGCTACGCCGGTTTCGGCGCGGGAGACTGGGGCTCGGCCTATACCGAGCGGGGCCAGATCTACGACGCGGTGCGCGACGCCGGGATCACGGGGTTCGTAACCGTCTCGGGCGACCGCCACAGCTTCTGGGCGGGCTTGGCCGCCAAGGCGCTGCCGCCCGCCGCCTTCGAGCCGGTCGGCGTCGCCTTCATCACGGGATCGGTGTCCGCGATCGGCATCGTGGAGGCCTATGAGCACCGCTTCCCGAAGGACCACCCGCTGCGCGCCCTCTACATGACCGAGGTCGGCGGGAAGAAACAACCCATGGTCAACCTGCTGATGCATCACGGCGTGCGGGCCTGCCTGGAGTATCAGCGCAGCGGCGATGCCGAGAAAGCGCGCCGCGCCTCGAATCCGGACCTGGCGCCGCACCTGTCCTTCCTCGACATGGGCGGTCACGGCTATGCGACGGTGCGCCTGACCGCGGAGGCCGCCGAATGCGAGTTCGTGTGCATCCCGCGGCCGCTCGAACGCAGCGCGGGCGTGGACGGCGGACCGCTCCGCTACCGGGTCGTCCACCGCGCGCCGATGTGGCGCCAGGGCGAGCGCCCGCGCCTGGAGCGGCGCGTCGTCGAAGGCGATCCGGGGCTCTCTTTGTAGGACACCCAGGACAGCAAGGACACCAGGGACCTCAAGGACGGGCAACGCGTCATTGACCGCGCGTCCTTGAGGTCCCTGGTGTCCTTGCTGTCCTGGGGGGAGGGACCGAGCTGGAGTACAATCCCCACCGTGAACGCGGCTCGCCGTACTCTCGGCCGCTGGCTCCTGGCGGCCTTCCTCGAAAGGGGTTGCGACCCCACCACGGCCCGCGTGCCGCGGCGGGTCTTCGCGATCCGGCCGCTGACCCCTGGCGAGATGTCGGAGCTCAATCCCTTCCTGCTCGCGGTGCCCGTCTCCAACCTCCTGCCGCTGACCCGGACATTGATCCGGATCCATCGCCGGCCGGTCTACGAGGTCTGAGCTTCTGCACGCGAAATGAAAGGCAAGCGAAGCGCATCATCAGGAGCAGGGGCCATTCTTGACACCCCCGGCCCCGGTCCATAGGCTTCAAACCGGCGTTTTCTAACGATTCCAATTCCGCGAGGTAACGGCATGGGTCTCAAGGAAGTTCTGAGCAAGATGAAGATCGTGGAGCTGTCTCCGGAGGAGACGGTGTCCGCTGTGCCCCTGGTGACTCCCAAGCCGCCAGTCCCGGGGCCTCCGGCGGACATCCGCGATCTGCTCGGGACGCTTCCGGAAGCGCCCCCGATCGACGAGAAGAAGCTCGCCGCGGAGGCGGCTGGCGATGACAGGGAGGAAGGCAGCGACGAGATTCCGGACTTCCCCGCCATCTACCGGGCGGCCGGGGTCACCGATCCCGCGCACGGCTACAGCGCCTACAAGGTGCTGGAGATCTTCGCCTCGCCGGGCTTCGCCGCGCTCGACACCCGGGCCAAGGCCGCGGCCCTCACGGGGTTCCTCAACATGAACCCCACGGGGCCGGTGCCCATCACCGACATCGTGCAGGACGCCGTGCGGCGCGACCAGGCGCTCGACAAGTTCGAGGAGTTCCTACGCAGGAAGCTGGCCGAGCGGACCGAGCAGATCGAGAAAGACAACGCCCAGCTCCAGGCGGAGATCGACGAGGTCAACCGCCGCAACCGCGAGAAGATGGAGGCCAACCGCATCGCGGTCGAGACCGACCAGGCCCGCCTCACGCGCTGGCTGATCGTCAAGCGCGCCGAGGAGCGCAAGCTCTTCGACGCCGTCAACCCGTTCGTCGAGCAGAACCCCATCTCCACGGCGGAAACGCCCCGCGCCGCGGCACCGGCACCCCCGCTACCGGCAACCGCGGGCGCGGGCGCGCCCGCCGAACCGGAAGAGACCCAGGGCTAGGCCCTTTCGCGGCCCTTAGGAGAACGCCATGTTCCAGCGCATCGCCCGAGTCTTCAAGTCGTGGATCGGCTACTTCATCTCCTTCGCGGAGGACCCGGAGGTCATGCTCCAGGAGTCCATCGAGGAGATGCGCAACACCCTGCCCAAGCTCAACCAGATCCTCGTCACCACCCGCGCCACGGTCATCCGCCTGGAGCAGGAGAAGGAGGATCTCGAGCGCAGAGAAAAGCAGCTCGTCAATTCCATCAAGGCCGCCCTCACCGAGGGCAGCCCCGAGGCGCGCCGCATCGCCGAGGACGACGCCTCGAGCCTCCAGCAGATCCGCCAGGACCTCGCGGCGACCAACGACCAGCTCACCGCCGCGTCGAACGCCTTCCAGAACGCCCAGATCACGGTCGAGGACCTCAAGGAGAAGCTACGGGCCAAGATCGACCAGAGCCGCAAGGCCATCCAGGAGTCGAAGAAGGCCGCGGTCATGAAGCAGGCGGCCTCGGCCCTCGCCGAGCTCGACGCCTACGGCGTGGGCGCCACCAATGACAAGTACCTGGAAGAGATCAAGCAGCGCTCGGCCGAAGCCAAGGCCTCCGTGGAGGTCGCCACCGGCGGGCTTGACGTGGAGCGCATCAAGACCGAGCGCAAGGCCCGCCAGATCCAGGCCCAGAGCGTGCTCTCCGAGTTCGAGGTGGAGCTGGGCCTGAAGAAGCCGGACGCCACCCGCGAGGCCGCGCCGTTCCCGACCCAGTCCACGGCCGCGGCCACGCCGCAGAAGCTGCCGGAGGCGGGCTGAACCGACCCCGTAGGGGCGGGCCCCTGGGGGCGCCCGGGGGGGGGGGGACCGGCCCCGGGGCCCGCGCGTCGGCCGGGGGGGGGGGGTTTGGGCCG
>CAXTNS010000305.1:0-1557 GCA_964245465.1 uncultured Thermoanaerobaculia bacterium | reverse complement strand
CCGATTCGCCCGGGGCCGCAGGATTTCGCCCGGGAACCGCCGGATTTTGGCCTGAAAGGCAGGGCGGCCACGTGGGGCCGCCCCTACACGAAAGGATTGCAGACCCGCCATGCCCGAAGCCGCCATCGCCTCCCCGGCCGTGTTCCTCGACTCGCTCCCGCCGTGGGCGTCGGACCTGGTGCGGGCCGTCACGGCCAAACAGTCGAACACGTTCGTGCTGCACGGCGTGCCGGCCGACCTGGTGCCCGTCCGGGGCTCCTCCGGCCTGCGCTTCCTGTCGCTCGACGAGTTCCTGACCACCCAGCTCTTCGCCGGCTGGTCCTCCATCGTCACCTACAACCGCGCCGAGGGGCTGGGCTTCGCCAATCCCGCGGCGCGCGGCCACTTCCAGGACCGTCTGCGGGGCTACGACGCCGTCCACGGCACCAACTGGGCGGACGCGCTCCCCCGGGATGCGGCCAACTGCTTCGCCCTGCTCGACTCCTACTTCCGCCACTGCGCCTCGCAGACGCCGGCCCGGCCGGTCGTGCTGCTGCTGCCGTTCGCCGAGACCATCGTGCCGGCCGCCGAGGTGGCCTACCGTACGCCGGAAGACCGGGCTGTCCTGGTCTACCTCCGCAAGTGGTCCCAGGACCCGGTGCTGCTGGCCAAGAACGTCGTCGTCGTCATGGTCACCGAGAGCCTCGCCGAGCTCGATCCCAAGCTCGTGCGCTCCCATTCGACGAGGGAAGTCGAGATCATCCGTCCCGACCCGGCCGAGCGGCTGACCTATCTCGAAGCGGTCCGCTCGCCCGAGTGGTACGCCGGCAAGTCCGACCTGCCGCCGGCCCGCCTCGCCGAGCTGACCGCCGGCATGACCCGGGTGCAGATCGGCCAGCTCCTCGACGGTACCGACGCCAACAACGACCACCTGACCCGCGAGCGCGTGCGCCGGGGCAAGAAAGAGGTCATCGAGACGGAAGGGTTGGGATTGCTGGAGTACGTCGAACCCAAGTTCGACCTCTCCATGGTAGCTGGCATGCCCATGGTCAAAGACCGCCTGCGCCGTGCCGCCCGCGCCATCGCCCGGGGCAACCCGGCGGCCGTGCCCATGGGCTACCTCGTCTGCGGCCCCGTGGGGAGCGCCAAGACCTTCCTCGTGGAGTGCTTCGCCAACGAGATCGGCTTCCCCTGCGTGAAGCTCAAGAACTTCCGCTCCATGTGGGTGGGCGCCACCGAGTCGAACCTGGAGCGCATCCTCAAGATCCTCGCCTCCCTGACTCCGGTCGGCGTGGTGGTGGACGAGGCCGACGCCGCCCTCGGCAATCGCGACCAGCAGGGGGACTCGGGCACCCAGAACCGCGTCTTCGCCCAGATCGCGGCCTTCATGGGCGACACCCGCTACCGCGGCAAGATCCTCTGGTTCCTCATCACCGCCCGGCCCGACCTGCTGCCCATTGACTTGAAGCGCCAGGGCCGCGCCGAGGAGCACATCCCGCTCTTCTATCCCGAGACGGCGGCCGAGTACGACGACATCTACAAGGTGCTGCTCAAGAAGCTGGGCCTGAAGACCTCGGT
>CAXTNS010000304.1:0-8074 GCA_964245465.1 uncultured Thermoanaerobaculia bacterium | reverse complement strand
CCCGGTTACCTCGATCCGCGAGCTGTCCCGCAACATCGGCCAGGAGGTTGTTCTGTCGGGATGGATTGACAACAAGCGCTCCAGCGGCAAGATCGCCTTCCTCCAGGTGCGCGCGACCGGCGGCACCGTGCAGGCCGTCGCGGGCCGCAAGGACGTCTCCGACGAAGACTGGGAGAAGATCGAGCGCGTCACCCAGGAATCCACCGTCCGCGTCCGCGGCACGGTCAAGGAAGACAAACGTTCGCCCTCCGGCGTCGAGATCGGTTGCTCCGGATTTGAAATCCTCGATCTCACCGAGGAGTATCCGATCACGCCCAAGGAGCACGGCACGGCGTTCCTCATGGAGCACCGCCACCTCTGGCTGCGCTCCAGCCGCCAGCGCGCCTCCCTGAGGGTGCGCAGCGAGGTCGAGCAGGGGATCCGCGACTTCTTCTACGACCGCGACTTCACGCTCATCGACTCGCCCATCCTCACCCCGGCTGCCTGCGAGGGCACCTCCACCCTCTTTGAGACCGACTACTTTGGCGACAAGGCCTACCTCTCCCAGTCCGGCCAGCTCTACTTGGAGCCCGCCGCCGCGGCCCTCGGCAAGGTCTACTGCTTCGGCCCCACCTTCCGCGCCGAGAAGTCCAAGACCCGCCGCCACCTCATGGAGTTCTGGATGGTGGAGCCCGAGGTCGCCTTCCTGGAGTTCGAAGGCCTCTGCAACCTCGCCGAGGAGTTCGTGGGCTACCTCGTCTCCCGCGTCCTCGACCGCAAGCGGGAGGAGCTGAAGATCCTGGAGCGCGACACGGCGAAGCTCGAAGCCGTGGTGCCACCCTTCCCGCGCATCACCTACACCGACGCCGTCAAGATCCTCAACGAAAAGGGCAACCCCCTCCAGTGGGGCGACGACTTCGGCGGCGACGAGGAGACCATCCTCGCCAGCCAGTTCGACCGGCCCGTCATGGTCACCAGGTTCCCGGCCTCCTTCAAGGCTTTCTACATGCAGCCCGACCCGGAGAACCCGGACGTCGTGTTGGGCCTCGACCTCCTGGCGCCCGAGGGCTACGGCGAGATCATCGGCGGCAGCCAGAGAATCCACGACCACGACCTGCTGCTCCAGCGCATCCAGCAGCACAACCTGCCGGTCGAAGCGTTCCAGTGGTATCTTGACGTCCGCAAATATGGCTCCTTCCCTCACAGCGGCTTCGGCATGGGCATCGAGCGTTTCGTGGCATGGATGACCGGCTTGACGCACCTGCGCGAGACCATTCCGTACCCGCGGATGCTCTACAAGATCTACCCTTAGACGCTGCGCGGAAGCCCACCCGTCTCCTCACCTGGGCTTCCCTCGCGTCTCTGATCCTGATCTGGGGCACCACCTGGGCCGCGATCCGCGTCGGCCTGCGGGGCATCCCGCCGTTCACGGGCGTGGCCCTTCGCTTCGCCATCGCCTCGGCGGCGTTGCTCGCCCTGTCGCCGCTCTTTGGCGCCAAGCGTCCCCGCGGCGGCAAAGAATGGCGGCTGTTGTGCGCCAACGCCTTCCTGACCTTCTCGATCCCCTACGGCCTTCTCTACTGGGCCGAGCAGTGGGTCCCCTCGGGCCTCGCCGCGGTCCTCTTCGCGACCTTCCCGCTCCTGACCGCCATCTTTGCCCATTTCCTCTTGCCGGGGGAGAGGCTGAAGCCCAAAGGGATCGCGGGAATCCTCGTCGGCTTCGCCGGAGTTGCCGTCATCTTCTCGGAGGATTTCCGAGCCCTCGGCGGCTCGAAAGTGGCCACGGCCGCCGCCATCCTGCTCATCTCTCCCCTCGCCGCGGCCCTGGGAGGCGTGGCCATCAAGCGCTGGGGATCGGGGATTCACCCCATGCTGACCGCGGCCATTCCCATGGGCATGACCGCGGCCCTGATGGGCATCCTGGCGCTCTTCCTCGAAGCGGGACGGTCCATCACCTTCAACAGCCCCTCCGTCCTGGCTCTTATGTACCTGGCCCTCTGCGGCTCCGCCCTCCCCTTCACCCTCTACTTCTGGCTCCTGAAGCACCAGACGGCGACCCGCATGTCCCTCATCAACTACGTCACCCCCGTGATCGCCGTCACCGTGGGGACGCTGTTTCTGGACGAGCCCTTTACGATCCGGATCGTGATCGGAGCGGCGCTGGTGATTCTGGGAGTGGCGGTGGTGCTGGTGGGGAAGGGAAGCAAAGGCCACCAAGAGAGGGTCAGTAATAGGATTGGAGAGTCAGGCAAAGGAGAAGCGCTCGATGGCCATCGCTGAGACCGCCTACCGGCACATTGTTCTGGACGACAAGGGAGTGCCGGTCATCGCCGGAGCCAACACGAAAGTCTCCGAGCTGATTGCCGAGATCCAGGCGCATGGTCTCAGCCCGGAAGAGCTCTGCTATCAGTTGCCCCACCTCTCCCTTGGCCAGATCTACTCCGCACTGGCTTATTACTGGGATCACAGAGAAGAGGTTGAGCAGGATCTGGAGCGGCGTTCCAAGCTGGCCGAGCGGTTGCGCCAGGAATTGGGACACCCCCTCCTGGTCGAGAGATTGAAGCTCCGAGGCCTCCTCTGAGTGGCTCTCCTTCTCTATTTCGATCACAACGTCCGGCGTCCGGTTTGTGACGGCCTGAGGCTCCGTGGGTCGATGTCCTGACCGCCTTTGAGGATGGCTCGCATAAGCTTCAGGACCCGGACCTTCTCGATCGAGCAACCCTCCTCGGCAGAGTCCTCTTCTCTCAGGATGAGGATCTCCTGGCCGAAGGAACTCAACGGTAACGGGAAGGCAGGGATTTCGCGGGGGTCATCTACGCCCACCAGAAGAGCCTCACTATCGGAGACTGCATCGACCAACTCGAGCTTGTCGCCAAAGCCTCCGACCCTGAGGACCTACGAGGTCGAGTTCTCTTCTTGCCGCTCAGGTGAGCTAGACCCGAGCCCCTGCACGATTCTCGCGGTCGTGACGATCTGCCCCACATGCCGTTGCGTGTGCTCGGCGGCATGGAACAGCAACCCCAGCACCGTCGAAGGCAACTGAAGCCGACCGACTCCCCGCGCTTCGAGAAGGGTGGATTCTGGCGTGGCCCGGAGCTGCGCGAGGGCTCGGTCAACCTGCCGCTCGAAGGCTGACACGAGCGAGGCAGCCTGTTCCGGTGGAGATCCCGGCTCCGCCTCCGCATGGAGGAAACCCCGCTGTTCCTCGGAGAGCCCCTCCCCTCGGGCATATGCAAAGAGCCGGTCCAAACTGCCCGCGGCATGGCGGACGTGGAATCCCGCGGAGGCAGCACCACCGGGACGAGCCCAGAGGTGGGCGGGCGAGAGTGGTCCCACGACCCGGCGGACTTCCTCCACGGCTTGGAGCAACGCATGGGCAACGGGTTGTAGCAGGGGCGGGATTTCAGGGATGAGGCCGCGGAGCCAGACTTCAGGTGGAGTGGGGTCGGTCACGGCAGAAAGATAACAGAAGCCCTGGAAGAGAGGATCCTGAGGGCGGCGCCGACTCATTGCGGGCGTACACCGGTCCATTGCAATGATGCAAGGGTCCGCTGCACGTGTACAACGCTCCTGCGCCCGTGGCGCTGGCTCATTGCAAGCGTACGCTGGTCCATTGCACGTGTGCAACGCTCCGTTGCAGGCTGCAACGACCTATTGCACAGGTACAACGCTCCATTGCCAGTGTCGCCGGCTTGTTGCAGAGGTACACCGGTCCGTTGTACCTGTGCAATGCTCCGTTGCATCGTTGTAATGGCCCATTGCACGGGTACAACGCTCTGGCGCCGGTGGCGCTGGCTCGTTGCAAGGGTACGCCGGAGCGTTGTACGTGTACAACGGTTCGTTGCACCTCTGCACTGGCCCATTGCAAGCCTGCAACACTCCGTCGCCAATGGCGCTGGCTCGTTGCAGCCTTACGCTGGTGCGTTGTACGTGTGCAATGCTCCGTTGCAGGCCTGTAATAGGCCGTTGTACCTGTGAAGGCACTCCACTCAGGCCGTCTCACTGCGGAAGATTCGCTGAATAGCGGCGCGGGCATTCTTCAGGATTGCTGGGTCTGCCTCCACGGTATCCAGACGGCGAATCAGGGTCTCGGCGTCCGCCAAGCCGTGCTTCGCAGCTTCGCGCAGGTAATCGAAGTCCTTCTCGCGTCCCGCGATGGTCTTGGCAACCAGCAGATCGTGGACCTCAAGACACAAGCCCCTGACTCCCCGGGTGTTCTGATTCTGGACCACGATCAGGCGCTCCCTCCAACCCTCCGGAAGACGAGCCGTCTCCTCGGCAACGCCCTGGGCGTAGTAGCCAAAGGTTTCATGGAACGGGGAGAGCTCGCCAATCGTGCCGTCGATGACGTCGGCTCGTTCGGGGTGGTTCAAAGGGAACAGATCCGCCTCCATCGAGACGCGCATGGCTTCCGGCGCATTGGGAAACTGCCCCAGGATCGCTTGGCTGCCGATGACGACGATCTCGTCGTCGTTTGTGATGTCCGCAACGGCGCGGATAAGGTGCTCGAGTTGGGTCCGTGTCATGGCTGTTGGGAGACCTGGTCTCGAAACTCGCGCCAGATCTTCCAGCGCTCCTGAGGCGTGATGGCTCCGGCAAAGGGAGTCGACTGGCGGAGCTCAATCGCAAGCTCACTCCGTTCGGTCAGGAAGGAGGAGATGGAGGAGACGTCGCCCGCCAGGATCTCCGCCCACTTCCGGGCATAGAACGGCGTATGGGTACTGGACGACAACCAGGTCTCGACGCGTCTACGCGCCCTTTCCAGGATCTCCGGCTGGTGCCCCAGGCGCTCGGCGATGAGGCAGTGGTACGCGATGCTGCGCTCTTCGGCCAAGCGGTGGGGGTCCATAGTCGTTCACCCTAGCATACTGATGGTTCTGAGGGGTACAGAAGCAAGGAAGAGTATATACTCCAGCTATGAAGTCCCTCCTGGTGAAGGTAGACGACGAGTTGACGCTCCGCTTGGAGCGGGTTGCTCCCGCCCGCTCTCGCCGCCGGTTGGAGTTCATTCGAACGACGATTTTTAAGGCTCTCTGGGAGGCCGAGGAACAGGCAACGGCCGAAGCGTATGCGCGCCAGCCTGACGACGACCAGACAGTGTTCGATTCGACCGTCTGGGAAGATCACAGCGTTTTACCTAAATAATCCGAAATTACTACCAATCATGTGCTAGCTACACGGTCATGAAATCAGATTACCAGTACGACATAGCTCTCTCGTTTGCAGGTGAAGATCGCCCATTGGTTAGCCGTGTTGCACATTATCTGCGGGATCATGATGTATCGGTTTTCTACGACGAATTTGAGGAGGCAGAGCTGTGGGGGAAGAACCTTTATGTTTACCTTCGTGATATCTATAGAGATCGTGCCCGCTTTACGGTAGTATTCTGCTCTCGGCACTATGCTGATAAGCTTTGGACAAACCATGAACGAGAAAGCGCGCAAGAGCGAGCTTTTCGGGAGAGCTATGAGTATATTTTGCCAGTTCGCTTTGATGATACCGAAATTCCTGGGCTTCCTTCTACTGTGGCCTATCTCGACTTGCGAAAGATAAGCGAGGAGGATCTGCTGAATAAAATTTTGGCCAAGTTGGGGCGTAAAT
Source organism: uncultured Thermoanaerobaculia bacterium (assembly GCA_964245465.1). Lineage (GTDB taxonomy): Bacteria > Acidobacteriota > Thermoanaerobaculia > Multivoradales > UBA5704 > DATARR01. The sequence goes on along the minus strand of CAXTNS010000304.1, from coordinate 2,494 downwards.
TGGCGGCAGGCTATAGAGTGAATCATGGATACCCTCAGCCCAGTAAGACTGATTTACGCTTCGGAAAAGGTAGCGTCTCGGACTTATCTCAATTGGGTGTTTTGATTATCTCTCATGGTTCTATGGCTCATGATCTTCTGTTGAATGCCGAGATGATAGCAGGAGAGCTGCCGAAGTGCTTTGGTGCTCTCTCGATTAATTGGTCTGAGAGCTTTGATGCTGCGTTGGCAGCAGTTAAATCAGCGGTTCGTCGACTCGATAGTGGGCACGGTGTTTTAATACTTACAGATATGTATGGTGGTACTCCATGTAACCTAGCGGTTGCTGCGACCGGGCAGTCCAACTCTGTTGCCATAGTATGTGGCGTTAATCTACCTATGGTGCTTAGACTTGCGGTTTCCGTAAATGACACCTCTTCAATGACAGTGCAAGAGATTGCTCACTGGGTGAGAAATAAGGCACAACGTAGTATGGCAATTGTCTTTGAGACGCTTACGCTTGACCCGACGCCTAAGCCGACAGTTTGACGTAGAAATTTTTGTTAAATTTTTATAATACTGAAGATCGTCATTCAAGCTTCAAGGAGCTGGAAGACAGATGATCGGAAAAGTTGGTGCGACAGGGTCACTGCTGATAGATCTACCTGTAAAGTCGGTGATCTGGCGCAATAGCCTGTACAGATTCGGTAATTAATCAGCCCTGCAGAGCCGGAAGGGAAAGGACCGGGGGGCGGCGAACCGCCCCCCGGCGTGGGACGGCCCTACGGCGCGTAGGTCGCGACGTAGGAACCGGAGGAGGCGTTGAAGATCGCGTAGGTGACGCCCTTGATGATCTCTGTGGTGAAGGTGACCGGGTTGCCGCCTACCGTGAGGCTCGCCAGGGTACCGGCGGTGGTGGTGTTCGGGATCATGGCCCTCAAGCCGTTCGAGCCCGTGGCGGCGGTTACGGTGAAGGTCAGGGTGTTGCCGGTCCAGGAGATCGATCCGAACTTGGAGCCGTTGCGGCCGTCGAGCCAGGTGAGCATCTGGCGGGCGGTGATGATGGGGACACCGCGAGTCTGAGCGGAATCGACGATGGCGTCCGAGCCGGCGTGGCTGGCGGAGTCGGTGTGCATGTTGGCGGTCATCACGCCGTAGTAGCCCTTCGTTCCCAGGGCGTTGTCGAGCAGGGTGTCGATGGTGAAGGGGAAGGATTGACCGGATTCGTCGGTCATCTGGGTGATGGCCTGGTAGACGTCGATGCGGGTGCCGTCCGTGTCCGCGAAGCGCATGGGCATGCTGGAGCCGGTCATGAAGCCGGGACGGTCCTGCACCCAACTCCCCGGCCAATAGTAGTAGTTGGTGTCGAAACGGATGCCCTTCGCCTTCTCGACTTTTGCCTGTGTGGCCCAGTCGCTCCAGGCGATGCAGTGTGTGCGGTTGGTGGTGGGCGCGGGCACGGCCGTGTACTTGGTGGCGAAGTCGGCGATCTGGGTGGTGTAGAACGTTTCGAGCGAGGACGCTGTCCAGTCCGCGCAATTGGTGTTCACGTGTACGGCGACCTCGAAGCCGTCCGCCTCGAAGGCCGCGGCCGCCGTTGCCGTGAGTGGCGTGTTGGGGAAGATGTAGGAGGTGCCCCGCACGCACTCCCAGTCCGCCACGGAGCAGCCGGTCGGGCTCGCGGCCTGGTAGTCCTGGAAGCGGCCCTCGGTGCCGTTGTTCCCATGGTCGTCGCCCGTCATCACCACCACGGCCTTCTCGCCCCGTGGGAAGTACCAGAAGCGGGGGAGAGGCTTGCGATCGGCGTTCATGGAAAGGATCAGGTTCGCGAGGAGGCGCTGCTGCTCGTCCGCCTGGGGAATGGAAACCTTATTCAGATCGATCCAGTCCGTAGCGGTGCCGCCGAAGAAGAGGTCGTCCGAGCGGCGGGGGGCAATGCCATCCCGCTCCTGGCCGGCCCAGGCCGGGTTGCCCTGGCGGGTGTAGACCACGGACCGCGCGAGGTCGTAGGTGAAGGCCGCGGCCTGGCCACCCAAGGAGCCAACGCTGCGCAGGGTCACGGCGGGGGAGGACGTGGCGGTGGTGGCGTTTGAGTAGAGGGTGGCGACCGCCGTTGCTCCGTTGAGGGTGTAAAGATCGGCCGTGCCGTGGAATTGAATGGTTTCGTTGACCAGACCCTGACCCGGCGCTCCGGAGGTGTTGATCAGCAGGTAGCCGTTCGCGAGGGTCGAGCTCGCGGAGGTGAGGCCGAGCAGGCTCGCGAGCTGCACGTCCGGCCGCAGGGCGATCAGGTTTCCGCCCGCGTTCACCCAATCCGTGAGCATGGTCACCTGGGCGGAAGTCAGAGAAGTCTCTCCCAGGATCACCACGTCGTAATCCGCGAGCACGGTGGCGGTGACGGTGCCGATCTCCCTGATCGCGTAGTGGTTGAGACCTTCGGCCAGCAAGATCTCGCCGGGATAGCGGGTGAACGGATTGGAGGCGCCGCTGATCACCAGCACGGGACCGCCCGGGCC
>CAXTNS010000303.1:6944-8075 GCA_964245465.1 uncultured Thermoanaerobaculia bacterium | reverse complement strand
GCCCAACACTGGCTTCCCCTCCTCACCCCCAACGCCTACGGCAACAGTCGCTTCATCCACTACTGGGGCCTCTCCAACACCAACGAGGATGCCAGCGGCTTCGTGGGAACCGCTACGCTGCTGGCGGCCCTGCTGAGCCTGGGAGCAAGGCGACGATTCCCCCAGGAGACCCTGGCACTCGTCATCGCCCTCCTCTGCCTCCTGCTGCTCGCCCCTCTCCCCGGCGGCATGGCCCTGGGCAGCCGGCGCCTCCTCCTCCCGCTCTCGCTCTGCCTCGCCTATCTCGGGGCCTGCACCCTGGAGCGTTTCCGGCGAGGAGAAGTTCGCCGTTGGCCCCTGCTGATCGCCGCCGTGGGGCTCGGGCTGGTGATCGCCTGGGGGTACGCCGCCCACCCCGATCCTGCGGACCCGGAACGGATGGCGGTCTTCCGCTTCGGCTGGCTGCGATGGCAGCTCCGTTTCCTGGGCTTCGCCACCCTCCTGTTTCTCGTGGCGGCCTCCTGGCAACGGCGCGGCCGGTCGTTCGCGGTCGCCCTGGTGGCGGTGGCCGCAGCGGCCGAGCTGCTGATGATCCACGGCCCTGCGAACCCGGCCATGCCGCGCCGGCTGGCCTTCCCTGTCACCGGCCCCATCCGGTTCCTCCAGGAAACTCTCGGACCCCAGTACCGGATGGCGGCCCTGGGGCAGGCGTTCCCTCCCAACCTCGCCTCGTTCTACGGATTCACGGACGCGCGAATCTATAACCCCATGGCGCCGCAGGCCTGGGTGGAGGCGACGGCTCCGATCACCGTGGCCTGGCACGGCGAGCACCCGGAATTCGGCAAGCCAGGCCACCCGCTCTACTCCCGGATCGCCGTGCGCTACCTGTTGGCCTCCCCGGACGCCGCGCTTCCACCGCCCCTGGTGAAGGTCTATGCCGATCCGGACGGCACCGTCTGGGAGGTGCCTGGTGCATTGCCTCTGAAGGGCTCCGGCCTCTACCGGCCGCAGTCCTTCCTCTGGGGTTTGGCGCTTGCGGCGCTGGGGCTGGCGGCGGGTACGGCAGCGTTCGCACCGCGTCCGAAGCGCCTCAGCTCCTAGGCCGCCGGGGCCGCCGCTCCGGGGTGGCGTTCCAGGGATCCTGGGGCCAGG
>CAXTNS010000303.1:0-6934 GCA_964245465.1 uncultured Thermoanaerobaculia bacterium | reverse complement strand
TGACTATTGGCGCGGGTGGAGAAGAAGACGAAGAGGAGGTGGAGGAGGACGGGCACGCGGCCGGCGGCCACCCGGGGCGTCTCGGCCAGGCCGAACAGCTCCTGGATGCAGGCGGCGAGAACGGGCGGCTTGCCCGGCTCGTAGAGGAGCCGGATGTGGCTGCCGCTAGGCACCTCCAGCCGCTCCGGGGCCTCGCGGCGGACGGCCTCGAGCTGCTCGTAGGAGAGGGCTCCCTGGAGGATGTCCAGCAAGGGAGAGCGCCGCAGCTCGGCGAAGGATTTGCGGCCGGCCGCGAGAGCGGGGAGGAGATCGCGCAGCTCGGATTCGCCGAAACCCGGCAATCCCAGCTCGGGCCGCCACTCCGCGAGGCAGCGGACGCGGGCGAGGAAGGAGGCGACCCCGGGATCGTCCAGGGAAAGCGCCCGGTCGAGCTGATTGGCGGCGGCTTCGGCAAGGACCTGCGCCGTTTCAGCCGCGTCCGGCTGGGGGACCTCGGCCTCGGCGATGACGAGGTCCTCATAGCGGGTGCGCTTCCACGCGGCCACCCGTTCCCTCTGAACGTCGAATTCCAGCTCGACCGAGGTGCTCAGAAGGTGGGAGGGGAGCCAATCCGGCTCCACGGCCGAAGCCTTCCGTACCACGGCCTCCGAGAGGGGGCCGGAACGGCCGGCGTCCAGGTCCACGCAGAGGAACAGGTCCGCTTCGAGCACGGCGCTCTCCTCGGCCAGCCGCACACCTCGGCCCCCCACCATGACGCCGCGCGGGCTCCGGGGCTCGCGCCGGCGGGCGAGGCGGTCCGGGTAGGCGGCGAGCAGGGCGCGGAGGAGGGGCTCGTCGCCTTCCCTCCTCGCTCCCGCCTTTCCCAGGCCCCTCCGGGCCAGATCGGCGAGCTGATCGCGGGCGCGCAGGACGAACCGGGCGGCGCCTGCGTTCAAATCGAGATCAGGAACGCCCCGGCGCTCGAAGGCCTCCAGGGCGTCCAGCCGGTCGAGGAGGTCGGACCGCGAGGCGCGGCGGGGACCGGCGCCTCGGATCCCACGAGGAAATGGGTCGCGCTCGGAGAGAAGCGCGGCCAGCAGGGCGGTCTCGCGGGTGCGGCCGGCGCGGTGCCCTTCGATCAACAGGCGGGCGAGCCGGGGGTGGACGGTCAGGCGCGCCATGGCGGCGCCCAACCCAGTGACGCCATGGCCCGGTCGTCCGTCCACGGCTCCAAGCCGGCGCAGCAGGAGCGAGGCGGCGGAGAGGGACTCCGGGGCTGGCCGTTCGAACCAGTCGAAGGTTTCGAGGTTGGGCTCGCCCCAGGCGAGGAGCTGGAGGGCGGGTCCGGCGAGGTCCACGCGGGCGATCTCCGGCGTCTCGCGCTCCGGAAGCGTGGGATGCTCATACGCGGGCCAGAGTCGGAGACATACACCCGGCGCTTGGCGTCCCGCGCGTCCGGCTCGCTGATCCGCCGAGGCGCGGCTCACCCGGCCCAACTCCAGGCGGTCGAGCCCCGTCGAGGGATCGAAGCGCAGCCGGCGCACGAGCCCGGAGTCCACCACGGCCGTGACGCCGTCGATGGTGATCGAGGTCTCGGCCACGTTGGTGGCCAGCACGACCTTGCGGCGTGCAAGCGGACGGAGCACCGCGTCCTGGCTCTCGGCCGGGAGGTCGCCGTAGAGGGGGAGCACGGCCAGGTCTCGCTCGGCGGCGAGACCGGCCAGAGCTTCGGCGCTCCGCTGGATCTCCGCCACGCCGGGCAGGAAGACCAGCACGTCCCCCCGGGTCCCGTCGAGCACCCGGCGGACACCCGCGGCGATCTGGGAGGGGAGGGGCCGCTCGTCCGGCCGATCCATGTGGAGGACCTCCACCGAGTGGAGCCGCCCTCGGCTCTCGACCGTGGGGCAGCCGCCCAGGAAGGCCGAGACCGGACCGGGGTCCAGGGTGGCGGACATGGCGAGCAGCACGAGGTCCGGCCGCGCCTCGCGCTGGACCCGCCGGGCCATGGCGAGAGAGAGGTCGGTCTGGAGGCTCCGCTCGTGGATCTCGTCGAAGATCACGGCGCCCGCCTCTTCCAGAAACGGGTCGGCCTGGAGCATCTGGACCAGAATCCCCTCGGTGACCACGAGGATCTTCGTCTCCGGCCCCGCCCGGCGCTCGAAGCGCACCTGGTAGCCGACCTCCTCGCCCAGCGTCCAACCGTTCTCCTCATGATCCTCAGCCATGCGCCGGGCGGCGGCCCGGGCCGCGATTCGCCGCGGCTCCAGCATGACGATCCGCCGGCCGCCGCCGATCCCCGCCGCGAGCAGGGCGGGCGGTACGCGAGTCGTCTTGCCCGCGCCCGTCGGCGCGATGAGCACGGCCGAAGGCCCATCCCGTTGATTGCCAATGACGGCGATCAGCTCGGGCAAGACATCGTCAATCGGAAGGGGAGCGGGCATGGCGAAGGAGGGTACACCAGCCTTCGCCGGCTCCTGGTACGCCTATCGGGCCGCGGGGCGTCCCGAGAGGGAGCTGGGAGCATCCACGTTCGCACCCTCGTCCACGCCGACACCCAGCCGGTCTACCAGCTCGCCACCCAGCCACCCGGTCACCAGGGCCAGCAGCACGGCGGCCGCCGAGAGGAAGATCGCCGTGCCCTCGGGAGTGCCCGGGTCGTCCCGGCGCAGCAGACAGGAGCCGATGAAGAGCAGCACCACCACGACGTTGCTGCCGCCGTGCAGCAGGCCGACCCGCTTGGCCCGGGTCCCCGAGAGGATGGCCAGCCAGTCGATGAGCCCGAACACGGCCGCCACCAGGCCGGAAATGATGCCCACGTTGATCAGCCAGTAGGAGATCATGCCCCACTGCGGGTTGCCGCTCCTCAGGTGGGCGATGTCGAAGAACAACGACGTCGCCAGAAGTCCCAGGGGGAAGACGATCAGCATCTGGTGGATGGGATGTCCAAGCAGGCGGGCTTTGGCTCTCATACCTCCTCCTTTCGAGGGGCGAAAGATCGCTCGGCGATAGGATCGTGCAACGCCCGTGCCGCACTGAAGTTGGACGTCAGAGATCGGGGTCCGGCTCGTGGACCTCGTCGGCGTAGGGGAAGACGCGGAACCCTTCGAGCACGGCCGCCAAGCGTAGCGATTCATCTACGGAAACGAAATCCGCCTTCTGGGTACGCTCCCGGCACCAGATCAGAGCTGCGGCCAGCTCCCAGGCCGCCGACACCCGCAGCTTGTGGAGGGAGAGGATGCGCAAGGCCCGGGCGCGCACCTCCTCGCCGGGCTGGATCTCGAAGGCGCGGGCCCGCAGGTGCTCGAGGACCGAGCGGGCCCTGAACAGGTCCGTCTCGGAGATCCTCTCCCGGCGCTGGGCTTCGAGGAGGACGCTGGAGCATTCGAGGGGCACTCCCCACCAGAGCGCCACCTCGGGATCCCGCTTGAGCAGGGTCTCCAGCTTCCCCGAGGAGGGCTCCAGCACCGCCAGAGCGAGCAGGGAGGAGCTGTCCCAGAACCTCAGACTGCCTCCTGCAGCTCCCACTCCTCCGCCCCGTCGAGATCACTGAGGTCCCGCCGGGGCGGGTCGCTCCAGCGTGCCCGGGGCAGCTTCCAGAACGCCTCGTCAAGGGGTTTCTCCGGCGCCTTCACCAGACCGGCCCGCACCAGCTCCTGCGTGGCTGCCGCGGGAGCCGTCGCGGACAGGGGCGCGAGCCGGGCGATGGGCCGGCTGTGCTCGGTGACGATCACCTCTTCCCCCGCCTTCACCCGCGCCAGAGTTTCGGAAAGCAACGCTTTCAGCTCGGCAATTCCCATGGTTCGCATAAAGACAGTGTAGGTCAGAGAAAATGACCTGTCAAGTCAGAATGCGCGAGCCGGACGGATCTCCGAATTGTTTCCACAAGGAGCGACGGAATGGCAGCTCAAGAGGCTGAGCTGCTGGGTTTCGACGCGATCGAAAGAAACAGCTCCTGGACAACCTCCTTGAGCTCCACGGTGTAGAGGGAGAGCTCCCGCAACGACTGCTCCAACTGCTCCTGGGAGGGCCGGACGAGGCCTCCTCCCGCTCGGGGGCGGATCTTGTGGGTCATACGCTCATCGAGGCTCTGGAGCTTCTGGTAGGCGTCTTTCAGGCGTTGCGGGTCCATGTCAGGGATCCTCCTTCTCTGGCTTCTGGCTGAGCTGAAAGGTGAAGTCGACCAGCCTCTCCATCTCCGCGGGGGTGAGCCGGCGCTTGAAGGCGGGCATGCGGTCGTGCCCCTCGGCGATGCGTTGCCGGACGGCCGCACGGTCGCCCTGCCGTACCATGGGAGAAGCGAGAAGGTTGATCTTGGGGTAGAGCTTGAGCCCGCGGGGCACCCCCTGCCCGCGGTTGCCATGGCAACGGGCGCAGTGGCGCTCGTACAGCTCGGGCGCCGAAAGGTCCTTGCTGGAGCAGCCCGCCGCGAGCAGCAGGAACGGGAGCACCGCTATCAGCGGGATCAGCGGGATCAGCGGGAGATGCCGGAGCTTCAAGGCCTGCGGTGAACCAGGGTGGCCGTCGCCTGATCGCGAGGACGGACGACGATCTCGTCGATGTTGACGTGGGACGGGCGGGTGGCCGCCCAGACGACGCAGTCGGCGATGTCCTCGGACGTCAGGGGATCGAGCCCGCGGTAGACCGACTTCGCCCGCTCGGCGTCCCCGGCGAAGCGCACCATGGAGAACTCCGTCTCCACCAGCCCCGGCGAGACCTCGGTCACCCGCACGGGCTCCCCGAGCAGCTCCAGCCGCAGCGTGCGGGTCAAAGCCCGCAGGGCGTGCTTGCTCCCCGTGTACCCGGCGCCGCCCGTGTAGGTCTCGAAACCGGCGATGGAGCCGAGGTTCACGATGTGGCCGTCGCCCGACGCCCGCAGGGCCGGCAACAGGGCCCGCGTCACCCGCAGGACGCCCAGGACGTTGGTCTCCCACATGCGCTGCCAGTCCTCGTCGCGGGCGGCTTCGACCCGGTCGAGCCCGAAAGCCGCGCCGGCGTTGTTCACCAGCAGGTGGACCCGAGGGGGCAACTGCGCGGCGAAAGCCGCAACGCTCTCCGCGTCCGCCACGTCGAGTGGCAGGGCGGTCGCGCCGATCGGATCGGCGACCTCCCGCAGACGGTCCTGCCGCCGGGCGCCCAGGCAGAGCCGGAACCCGGCCTTCGCCAGGGCGCGGGCCGTGGCGGCGCCGATGCCGGCCGAGGCGCCGGTGACGACGGCGATTTTTTCTGATCCCATAAGCTCTTCTCCTAGACCTCCGCCGAAGGGCACAGCCCGGCCACGGGGCAGATGGGGCATTCGGGCTTGCGGGCCTTGCAGATCGCCCGGCCGTGGTCCTGCATCAGGTGGCCGAAGCGCGTCCAGCGCTCGCGGGGGATCAGGGGGATCAGGTCCCGCTCGATCTTCTCGGGATCGGTCTCCTCCGTCAGCCAGAGCCGGCGGGAGAGACGCTGGACATGGGTGTCCACCACGATCCCCTCCTCCAGGCCGAAAGCATTGCCCAGCACCACGTTGGCCGTCTTGCGGCCCACCCCGGGCAGCTCTGTCAGAGCGTCCATCACCGCCGGCACGTTCCCCTCGTGCTCCGTGATCAGGGCCATCCCGAGGTTCTTCAGGGCACGGGCCTTGTTACGGTAGAAGCCCGTCTGGCGCACCATCTCCTCGAGCTCGGCCAGGTCCGCCTCGGCGTAGTCGCGGGCCGTGGGGTAGCGCCGGAACAGGGCCGGGGTCACCTCGTTGACCTTCTTGTCCGTACACTGGGCGGCCAGGACGGTGGCCACCAGGAGCTGGAGGGGGGTCTCGAAGTCGAGGGCCAGCCGCGTGCCCGGGTACCGCGTCTCCAGCCGGGCCAGGATCTCCGCCGCGCGCGCCCTCCGCGCCTTGCCGGACTCCCGCCGCGCCTGGCCCGGGGTGATGCCGGTCCGTGCGACGGGTTGAGCCGCCACCGCGCTTGCCTTCCGGGGCCTCATCGTGACTCCGGCGTGAACGCCCGCACCAGCCAGTTGACGAGGGCGATCACGAAGCCGCCCAGGATCGCGGGAACACATCCCTGGACGTCGAGCCCGTCGAGCACCGAGGCCGCGAGCCACAGCATCAGGCCGTTGATCACCAGGTAGAAGAGCCCCAGCGTGACCACGATCAGCGGGAGAGACAGCAGGGTCACCAAGGGCTTGACCAGCAGGTTGATCAGGCCGATCACGAGCCCCACCAGCAGCAGGTAGGCCAGATCCCCGGTATAGACGATGCCCGGCACGAGATAGGCCGCGATCAGCACGGCGACCCCGTTGAGCACGATCTGGAGCAGGGCTCGTATCATCGAGAGGGCCCCTTCCTTTCCGAACGCGGATCTTATCCCGCCCGATGGTCCGCCTGGGGATGGTCCTCTAGAGGGCGGGCCGCCCCGGCGAGCTCGCGGGCCTGCTGCACCACCTTGCGCTCGTTCTCGAAGCTCAGCTTGGCGATCCCCTCGTCCCAGGAGAACCATTCGGCCCCGGAGACCTCCCGGGTGTCGAAGTCCGCGGTGTCGCCGCTCACGTAGGACAGCAGGAAATAATCGACCCGCTTGTGCACCCGGCGGCTCCCCTTCTCCACGAACCAGTACTCCACCCCGGAGAGGGGGGCCACCACCCGGCCCGTGACGCCCGTCTCCTCCCGCACCTCGCGCAGGGCCGCCTGCTCGGGCGTCTCGCCTTTCTCGATGTGCCCCTTGGGGAGCTGCCAGCGGCGGCCCTCCTGGGTCGAGATCAAGAGAATGCGGGAGCCCTCCACAACCAGACCGCCGGCCGACCGGTGGTGCTCCGTTTTCATGCGATCAGTTCATCGGGTCAGTTCGCCGACTCCTCGTCGTTGCCGCCGACTGGAATCCACGAAGGGAGAGCGGCGGGGTCAATCCCCACCGAACGCAAAGCCGCGTCCCAGACCCGCTCGGGATCGGGCGCGAAGATCAGGTCGCTCGAAACG
>CAXTNS010000302.1:4867-8076 GCA_964245465.1 uncultured Thermoanaerobaculia bacterium | reverse complement strand
GGGTGAGGTGGAGGCGCTCTTTGAAATGGCCGAGCTCCGCACCGGGCAGAGTGTGGCCGAGGCCCTCGCTTGGTATGAGAAGGCTGCCCAAAGGTCCAGAGAGAGCGGCTTTGCTGAAGGCGAGGCCAGGGCCCTGAACCGCATGGGCTACTGCAAGCTGCAACTTCAACGCTATCAGGAAGCCGCCGACCACTGTCTGCAGTCTCTGGATCTGTGGCAACGAGTGGGTGGGCCTTATGAGAAAGCCTACACAACCCAGGGGTTGGCCACCATCTACTACTCCCAAGGGAACCTGGACGCCGCTCTACGGACCTATCGGAAGGCTTTTGACTTCGCCGTTTCCGCAGGGGATCTCTCTCAACAGGCGGGTACTCTGGGAGGCATAGGCCTCGTCGACTATGCGCAGGACCAGTTCGACAGCGCGAGGAAGAACTGGGAGAGGGCTCTGGAGATCAGCCGGCAGTCGGGTGACGAAAACATAGAGGCGATCATCGGAAACAATCTGGCGGCGTGCTACCAAAACCGGGGACAGTTCCAGAAAGCGTTGGACCTTCTCCTCCGTGTGGCCGCCCGGAAGGATTCCGGGATGATTCGTTACAACATCGGGAATCTCTACACCGAGCTGGGAGACCTGGACGAGGCACTGCAAAACTACAAGCTTTCCCAGGCCGCTTTTCATACCGTAACCGATCCTCGGGAGGTGAGGGCGCTGGTCGGTATTGGGCGAATTCATCAGCGCAGGGGGGATCCGCGGGAGGCTCTTGCTGAATACGAGAAGGCCCGCCGGTTGACGCCTGAAGAAGAATCCTGGGACTTGCTCCACTCCACTGCGCTGGCGCGGATGGATCTCGGACAGCTACGGGAAGCCCTGCCCCTGCTGACCCGGGCTTTGGAAAAAGCGAGCCATACCCAGCCTGAACGGGCCGCCACGCTGCTCGCGTTGGGATCGGTCTACGCCAAGCTCGGACAGGCGGACCGAGCGGCTGAAAATCTGAGCAAAGCCATCACCGCCGGGAGCGAGATCGGCTATCAGAGCGTCGTCTCCCTGGCCTTCCTGAGGCGGGCTCAACTGCGCCGGGACCAGGGCCGCTTCGAGCCAGCTCTGGCCGACGTCCAGAAGGCGATCGAGGTCGTCGAATCCACTCGCCGGAATCTCGCGAGCGATCAATTCCGCACCGGTTTCTTTGCCGCCCGACGGACCTATTACGATCTCAATGTCGAGCTGTTGTTGCGGCTGGACCGGCGCCAGCCAGGGAAAGGTTATGGGGTGCGGGCTCTGGAGGCGAGCGAACAGGCTCGGGCGAGAGGGCTCCTCGACCTCCTGGCGGAGGGCAGAATCGATCTTCGGCAAGGTCTGGAGTCCGACCTGAGACAGCGGGAGGACGCCCTCTCCGCGCGGATTTCCCAGGTGCAGAGTGAGTTGCGGTCCGGCAGGACAAGGCCCGAGCGGACCCAGGCTCTGTCGGCCGATCTCGAGCGGCTGAACCAGCAGTGGGAAGAACTCGGCGTCGAGATCCAGAGCCGGAACAAGCGTTACGCGGAGGTGCGCTATCCGCTTCCCTTGAGACTCGACGAGATCCGGGACCGGGTTCTGGACGATCGTACCGTCCTGCTCGAATACGTCCTTCAGGAGAAGAGTTCGACGCTGTTCGTGATCACTCGGGAAGAGATCAAGACCTATGACCTTCCCGCCGCCAGGGAGATCGCGAATCGCGTCCGGCGGTTGCGGACAGCTCTGGAGCAGGACAGTTTCCTGACCCGGCGGGACTATCTGGATTCCGCCTTCCAACTCTATCGGGATCTCCTGGAGCCGGCCGCTGGGGTCCTCGCGGAAAAGTCCAACCTCCTGATCGTCCCGGACGGCGCTCTCTACTATCTCCCTTTCGAAGCTCTCCTCACCGAGCCCGCGGCGGACCGCGGTTACCGGGATCTGCCCTACCTGCTGCGCCGTCACCCGGTCGCCTACATCCCTTCCGCGAGCGTGCTGGCGGGTCTGCGGGAGCCGAGACCGGAGCCGCCTTCGGCGAACCGTAAACAGGTCGCGGCTTTCGCTCCCTTTGCCGTTCCTGGGAAGGCCGTGGCCGCGGCTTCTGGAGCCAACGGAGCCAGCCGGTGGAGCTTCAGCCCCCTCCCGGCCTCCCTGCGGGAGATCTCGGCGATTGCGGGGCTCTATCCCGGAGCCGCCCTGAGCTTCGTCGGCGGCAAAGCTGACGAGGACGCCGTGACGCGCAACCCGGCCGTGGCCAACGTCCGCCGGCTTCATTTTGCGACCCATGCCCAGATCGACGAGCGCCAGCCGGAGGACTCCGCGCTCGTGCTGGCGGAGCATCCGGGAGAGGATGGCCTTCTGCAAGCTCGCGAGATCTTCAACCTGAAGCTCTCCGCCGATCTGGCCGTGCTGTCCGCCTGTCAGACCGCCTTGGGGAAGGAGGTCACGGGAGAGGGCCTGATCGGGCTGAGCCGGGCTTTTTTCTATGCGGGAGTTCCCAGTCTCGTAGTCAGTCTATGGAACGTCGTGGACAGCCCCACCCCGGAGCTGATGCTGGATTTTTACCGGGATCTCGACCGCCTGCAGGACAAGGCCAAAGCGCTACAGACCGCAAAGCTTGCCATGATCGACCGGGGAACCTACTCGCATCCCTCCTACTGGGCGCCGTTCATTCTCTTGGGAGAGCCTCGGTAGAGGATCGTCCCTGTCGTTTGTAACCTCAAGCCCTATCCGTCGCCTGAAGGAGAGTGGAAGAGGAGTCAAACGCAGTACACTAGAGTTGTCCTGGCAATCCATACGGTGGGGCTGCGCGCAACGGCTCCGTCACTTTCAGACGGCGAGGAGGTCCATGGAGACTGTCCACCTCGCAAGGAGGGAATGACATGGGAATAATTCTATCAGAATTGGGAGGACTCCATGAGTGACAGGATACCCGAGATTCCAAGCTGGCCTCCCCCGCGCAGGGCCATGCGGATTTTGAGCTTCGTGACCGCCGGAGGTGCCGCCGTGGCCGGATTCCTGGGCTTCTGTCTGTGGGCCGCCATCCTGGCACTGCTCAGCCTTCTCTTCAACCTGTTGGACTTCTTCGCCCAGAAGAAGCGTCCCAAGTCGGCCAACGTCTACTAGCAGCAAGCCGCTCGTTCCATCCCGCCCCTGCCCGGCGTCCAAGCGTCGGCGGGGGCGTTCTGTTTATACTGGGCGCCGTAAAGGAGAGAACGAA
>CAXTNS010000302.1:0-4857 GCA_964245465.1 uncultured Thermoanaerobaculia bacterium | reverse complement strand
TCAAGAGATTCACGATTGCCGTTGCCGTCCTGGTGCTGCTGCTGGCGCTGCCTCTCTCGGCCCAGACGGGGACGGCGGGAGGGGGACAGGCCATGGACGACGTCATTCCCGTGCTCACCGTATCCGGCTCCGGCGAGGCCCGGGTGGACCCCGATCTGGCCACGGTCCGCCTGGGAGTGACCGCCCAGGCCGCCACCGCCCGTGCCGCCCAGGAGCAGGTGAGCCGCGCCGCGGGCGCCGTGTTGGACGCCATCCGCAAGCTGGGCATCAAAGACCAGGACATCCAGACTTCAGGCCTCTCCCTGTCGCCTCTGTACTCACAGGGCTGGCCCGGGAGCCAGGAGAGCCAGGTGCCGAGGATCACCGGCTATCAGGCCAACAACTCCGTGACCATCCGGATCGAGGACCTGACCAAGGTCGGTCCCGTCATCGACGCCGGGCTCGGCGCCGGGGCCAACACCCTGGACGGCGTGGACTTCGGGTTGCGCAACGACGAGGCCGCGCGCGCCCAGGCGCTCGCCGATGCCGCGGGGAAGGCCCGGGCCAAGGCCCAGACGCTCGCCAAGGCCCTCGGGCTGACTTTGGGAAACATCCTGGAGGTCGCGGAAGGGGGCATCTCCATCACCCCGCAGCCGTACCCGCGGTTCAGCCGAGCCATGGCGGAGATGTCGATGGCTGCCGACACGCCGGTCTCGGCAGGGCAGGTGGGGGTTCAGGCGAGCGTGACGATCCGGTACCGGATCACTCAATGACCGGGGATCTCTCAATGACGGCCGAGGTGGTGGTCCGTCTCCTCGGTCGCCTGCCCCATCCGGACGGAGGGGCCTACCGCGAGACGTTCCGCGCTCCGGCGCCGGACGGAGCGCGCGGCGCCTCGACAGCCATCTACTATCTCCTGCGGTCCGGAGAGACGTCGGCCTGGCACCGGGTGGACGCGGACGAGGTCTGGCACCACTACGCCGGGGCGCCCCTGGAACTGGTCCTGTCCGACGGCCAGGAGCGCGGTAATCGCGGGGTCCTGCGGCTCGGCAAGGACCTCGCCACCGGCGAGCGTCCCCAAGCGGTGGTGCCGGCCGGTGTCTGGCAGTCCGCCCGCCCCTTGGGGGAGTGGACGCTCGTGGGCTGCACCGTAGCCCCGGCGTTCCAGTTCTCCGGATTCGAGATGGCGCCGCCGGGGTGGGAGCCGGGCGGCTAGCTTTCCTTCAAGACTCCGAGCTGCGTCGTATCCCCGTCCTTCTCGATGGCGGCCGTCCAGGCCGCTACCTGCTCGGCGGTCATGTTGCCGACCGGCTGGAGCCGGGCGTCCTGATAACCCCAGCGGTGCACGTCGACCAGGTATTGGGAGCGGGAGAGGATGGTCCCCCGACACAACTTGGTGTCTGGAGACGGCTCGCGGGTCTCCTGGCGCAGCCGCTCGGTGAGGGTGTCCATCACGTGGTTGGGGATGAGGTGCGCGTCCCCGGGATAGATGTAGCCGAAGAGGGTCAGGTGGGCCAGCAGCACCCGCCAGCCGCCGTTGACGTCAAAGCGGCGCAACAGGCGGTTCCAGTCGAGATCCGCGGCGCGGGCATGGAAGACGTGGGACACGTCGCCGCCGTCGAAACGCTCGCGTTCCATGATGAAGGACTTGGACCAGATCATCTCCTCGGCGGGCACCAGCCGTACGGGGCGCTCCAGCACCTCGCCTTCCGGGGCGTGATCGAACCACAGCTCGTCGACCCGGGCCACGCCGTTGCCGGAGCTGAAGATCACGTCCACGAAGTCTTCGCCCTTGAGGCCCTTGCCCAGCCAATGAGAGAAGGTGCGCTCCGTGGGCCAGCCCTTGCGGTCGAAGGCGTCGAGCGCGCGGTCGAAGTGGGAAGGGCGGACGAACACGTCGAAGTCCTTGGTGTGCCGCTCGATGCCGGTATAGCGGGCGTAGGCGTAGGCGCCGCCCACGAGGAAGGGTACGCCCGCCTCGTCCATGGCCGCCATGGCCTCGCGGTAGAACTCGATCGTCTCGGGCGCCAGCAGGTCGTGCGGGGGCTGTTTCTCTTGGATTGCGGTCGCCATCGGGCCTCCTCTTGAGGGTCCCTCTCTAGAGCAAGAGGCGTACCAGCTCGCGATCTGGCATGTGTCTTGAACCCTGGAACCGGGCGAGAGGGAGGGACGAGATGACCCAAGGAAACGGAACCGTACGCATCGGCGCGCTGGCCGACCTCCATTACAACCGGTCGACCGAGCCCCCAGTGCGGGAGGTGCTGGCGCCGGCCGGGCAGGATTGCGACGTGCTCGTGCTCTGCGGCGACCTGACGGATCATGGTCTGGTGGAAGAGGCGCAGGGGCTGGCGCGTGAGATCCACTCGGCGGTGAGCATCCCGGTAATCGCCGTGCTCGGCAACCATGATTTCGAGGGGGGCCACCAGGAGGAGATCAAGAGGGTGCTGTGCGACAGCGGCATCCGGGTGCTGGACGGCGACGCCACGGAGGTCAAAGGCGTGGGCTTCGCCGGGGTCAAGGGCTTCTGCGGCGGCTTCGGCCGGCGAGCCCTGGGTCCCTGGGGGGAGGACATCATCAAGCACTTCGTCCGCGAGGCCGTGGACGAGGCCCTGAAGCTGGAGGCGGCGCTCGCCCGGCTGCGCGGCAAGCCACGGATCGCCGTGCTCCACTATTCGCCCATCCAGGAGACGGTCGAGGGGGAGCCGGTCGAGATCTTCCCCTTCCTGGGCTCCAGCCGCTTGGAGGAGCCGCTCTCCCGCTACCCCGTGCAGGCCGTCTTCCATGGCCATGCCCACCGGGGCAAGCCCGAAGGCAAGACGGCTCAGGGCATCCCCGTCTACAACGTCAGCGTTCAGCTCCTGCGACACGAATATCCCGACCGGCCGGCGTTCCGGGTCTTCGAGGTCCCGGTCGACGGCCATTGACACCCCAGGAGGAAACGATGCCTACAGCGTGGTCGAACAAGGACGAAAGGATGTACGAGCACATCAAGGAGAGCTCCGAGGATCGCGGCATGCCCGAGAAGCGCGCTGAAGAGATCGCCGCGCGTACGGTCAACAAGAACCGCCGCGAGGAGGGGCGCACCCCCAACAAGACGACGCAGGGCACGGGCAACCCGAACCGTTCCCTGGAGGCGCGCACGGTAAACGAGCTGCGCAACCGGGCCAAGGATCTGAAGATCCCCGGGCGCAGCAAGATGAACAAGCAGGACCTGGTCAAGGCCATCCGGAACCACTGACGTTTGTTTGTCCGGGATCGAATCCCGGGCGGAGATCCGATACGATCCCTCCCGATGCAGAGCAGCGAAGGGTTCGTATTCGTCCGGCGGGGGCTCCACCTCTACTACCACGTCCTGGGAGACGGGCCGGAGACGGTGGTCATCCCCAACGCCAACTGGCTATCGGAGCTCCTCCAACCGCTGGCGGAGGGAAGGCGTCTGATCTTCTACGATCCCCGCAGCCGGGGCCGGTCGAGCGCCGTCACCGACTCCCGGCTGCTGAGCCTGGAAGACGACGTGGCCGACCTGGAGGCGGTGCGGCGCTATTTCGGCCTGGAGAGCCTGTCCCTTGTCGGCTCCTCCTACCACGCGGCCGTCACCGCCCTCTACGCGCTTGACAACCCCGGGCGGGTGGATCGCATGCTGCTCGTCTGCCCGATCACCCCCCGCCGTCCGGGCGAGTGGATGCAGGAGACGCCCACGGCCGAGGAGCTGGCTTTTCCGCCGGGTGTGCCACGCCTGGAAGAGATGCGGCGCGGCGAGGTGGACCGGGAGGATCCGGTGGCCTACTGCCGCGCCTGGTTCAACTACTTCCTGCTGCCGGCCCAGATGGGCGAGCTCGCCGCGGCCTCCCGCTTTCCACTCGATGACATCTGCTCATTCCCCAACGAGTGGCCGCAGCACACGATGAAGATCTACTTCCAGCACATCGTCCCCAAGATGGAGGACTGGGACTTCCGCCCACGCCTGGCCGAGCTGGCGATGCCCCTTCTGGTGATGCAGGGGACGGACGACCTGGTGCCCATCGAGGCCTCGCGCGAGTGGGCGTCCCACGCCGCCAACGGCCGCTTCCTGGCCATCGACGGCGCCGGGTCCCACCCCTACGTCGAGCGCCCGAAGGCGTTCTTCCCGGCGGCCGACGCCTTCCTCAAGGGAGAGTGGCCGCGGGGGTCCGAGACCGTTCTCTCTACGGCATAGGGCTACGGCGTAGGACTGGGGCTGTAGGTGCGCCCCTTCCAGCCGGACGGGCGGCCCAGGAGCTTGCGGCCGAGGGCTGTCCACTGGATGGCGAGGAAGACCCCGATCGCCAGCGGATGGAGCAGGGCGCCGTCCAGCGGCTGGCGGAACCGCCGGATGGAGATCAGCCGGGGGAGGTACAAGGCGGCTGTACCGATTCCGGCCGGGAGGAGGGTCAGGGGAGGGAACATGCCGAAGAGCGTCAGCACGAGCAGCACCGGCGGCATCACCTGCCCGGCCAGGAAGAGCAGCGTCACCGGCACGATCTTGCCCGGCGAGGCGACCCCCTCGACCGCGTTCTTGGCGAGCCCCTGCCAGACCTCGCCCGCGTCGTGGTACATGCGGCAGGAGGCGACGGGTGTGGCATCGAAGAGGTCCGTGCCGATCCCCGCCTGCCGGAAAGCGCGGGGCAGCGCGACACCGTCATGGAGCGAGCCGCGGATGGCCTCATGCCCGCCCGCCGTCGCGGAGTCTTCGCGGTGCGCCAGGAAGAGCTGGCCGCAGCCCGCACCGTAGGCCGGATGGCGGCTGCGGCGCATGCGGGCCATGGGCAGGAAGCCCAGCAGCACCCAATGGATCAAGGGCAGCAGAAGACGCTCCAGGAAGGTGACCGTCTCCTGCCGCGGCACGCCGCTCGCCAGCGC
>CAXTNS010000301.1:4282-8102 GCA_964245465.1 uncultured Thermoanaerobaculia bacterium | reverse complement strand
AACGGTCGCAGCTAATTCCTGATGTCCCATACGCGAGTATCCCGCTCCAGGCGGGGCAGCTCCTCGCTCCCTCCAGCAAACGGCAAAGCTTCAGATGCCCGACAAAGTGGGATGGACTTTAGCACGGCGCGGGGCCGTTCAGTCCCCCTCGTCCAGCACCCAGACCCCGCTCGTCGTGGCCGCGTAGACCCGGTCCAGGTTGGACGGCGAGGCCGCGAGGGTATGGACCCGGCTGGCCAGGAGACCGCCGTTCACGTTCTCCCAGCTCTCACCGCCGTCCTCGCTGCGGAAGACCCGGTTATCGAACAGGGTGGCATAGACACGGCCGGGCGCCGTGGCGAGCAGGGCCACGACCGGACGGCCGGCGAGCTCGGTGCCGGCCCGCTTCCAGGTGGCACCTCCGTCGACGCTCTTCCAGACGCCGTCTCCAGGATTACGAAGGTACGGGCCGTAGCCCGCGTAGAGCACGTCCGGATCGTCCGGGTCCACGCTGACTTTGGCGATGAAACCCGGCGGCAGCCCGGCGCTCGCGTCGGTCCAGGTGGCGCCGCCGTCCCGGCTGCGGAGCACCCGCGCGGCCGGGTTCTGGCAGGAGGCCGGGGACCCGGACGCGGCGCCCGTGGTGTAGAGGACCGAAGCCGTGGAGGGCGCTACCGCGAGATCGCCGATCTCGCAGTCCAGGCCCAGACCGGTGGCCCGGGTCTCCCAGGAGTCCCCGCCGTCGGTGGTCCGTGACACGTCGGCGCCGCCGGCCGGTCCTCTCGACTGCTCCAGGGTGTAGAGAGTGGAGACGCCGGAGGGGGCGACCCGGATCGCAAGGATCGCTGGCAGGAACGGAGGAGACGACGGCTGCCAGGAGGCGCCGGCATCCTCCGTCCTCCACAGGAGGATTTCAAAGGGTGAGAAGGTCCGGCTCAGGACGAAGGCGGTCGATCCGGAGACCGCGGCGAACGTGGAGGGATCTCCGAAGAAGGGCGCCTCGGGCGCCGCAACCCGAACCCAGCGCCGGCCCCCGTTGCCGCTGCGAAAGACCTGGTTGCCGGAGGTGGCGGTCCAGACCTGTTCCGGATCGTCGGGGGCCACGCTCACCGAGAAGGTGTCATGGGCGGTGTAGCCTTGGCTGCGCTGCTGCCACGTGGCTCCGCCGTCGTCGCTGCGGAAGATGCCGGGATTGGAGTCGCTGATTCCCGCGTAGAGGACACGGGCCGCAAAGGGATCGGGCGTCAGGTCCACGGGATAGTTGCCGGGCATCTTCCCGATCACGGCCCAGCTCCGGGCGCCGTCGGCCGTGCGCAGGACGTCGCCGTTGGAGAGGGTCGCGTAGAGGATGGAGGACGAGCGCGGATCGGCCGCCAGGGCCGTCAAGACCTGGAGCCCGGAGGGCGGCTCGACAGCCCGTCGCCACGAATTTCCCCCGTTCGTGGTGCGGTAGAGGCCCTTCCCGTGGAACAGGACGTACACGGTTTGCGGATCGGCTTCCGAGGCGACCAGAGCGGCCACATCCGTGGCGGGAAACCCTGGTTGGCTCAGCAGGCTCCAGGAATCGCCGCCGTCCGTGGTCCGGTAAAGGCCGCGATCAGTGCCCACGAAAGCAGTCCCCGCCGGCCTTCGGACGGCGAGCACGGAGGTCACCTGCCGACTGTCCAGCGGCAACCCCTCGCTCGCGCGCTGCCAGGAGGCGCCGCCGTTCAAGCTTCGCCAGACTCCCGAGCTGGACGTCAGGTAGACGCGGGTGCGCCGCGCGGGATCCACCGTCACCGAGAAGATCTGGATGTCTCTCTGGGCCGGCAGCCCCCGTCCTTGGCTGATGTGGGCCCAGTGCGCGCCCCCGTCCCCGCTCTTCCACACCCCGCTGGTCAAGGAGGTGGCATAGATCACGGAAGGCCGGACCGGATCCACCGCCACGTTGCCCACGGCATGGACCACCAGGATGTTGTGCCAGGAGGCTCCCCGGTCGGTGCTCTTGAAGATGCCCGCGGCCCCCGCCATGGCGTAGAGCACGCCCGGCTGGGAAGGGTCGGCTGTCAGGCTGAAGACCGTTCCGCCGTTGGGGCCGAGCGGTTGCCAGGCCGGAGCCTGAGCGGCGGCGAGTGCCGGCACGAGCAAGAAGACAAGGAAGGTAAGACAACGCGGGATCGGCATGACGTCTCCTCCAGGAGCCGGCACAGTTGAAGGACTGCTTCCCACATGCTATGCCGCGAGGCCATATTCGTCAATCCGTATCCTCAAGCACCCACACCCCGCCGAAGCCCGCCATGTAGACCCGCTCCGGGTCCGACGGATCGAACGCGAAATCACGGATGTCGAAGAGGAACTGCCCGCCGTTCCGGACCTGCCAGGTCTCCCCCGCGTTTTCGCTGCGGAGGACTCCTCCTCCCGCCATGGCGGCCCAGAGCACTCCCGGGACTGGGGAGGCGGCCAGGGCCGTGATGCCCACGAACAGGACCTGGGGCCTGTGCCAGGTGGCTCCGGAATCCGTGCTCTTCCAAATCCCCGGGGGCTCCTCGGAGAACCCGTAATTCAGCCCCACGTAGACCACCCGGGAGTCCCGCGGGTCCACGGTGATCGCGGACGCCTTGTGCCCGTCCACCAGGCCGGCGCTGATATCGGCCCACGAGGCCCCGCCGTCGGAGCTCCGGAAGACACCCGGCCTGGTGGCCGTCGCGCAGGCTGTGCCGAACGGCTGGGATCCCAGGAGGTAAAGGGTGGCCGGCGAAGACGCCGACTCCCGGGCCACGACGAGGTCGATCAGCTCGCAGTGGGCCGGCGGAGCGGCCAGCGGAGCCCAGGAGACGCCGCCGTCGGTGCTGCGGTGGAGCCTGGGCCCTGGACCGCCCGAGGCCAGGACGTACAGCGTGTCCGGATCGACCGGGTCGGCACGCAGGAGGCTCATCAGCCCTCCCGGGCCGGGCAGGGAGCTCCAGGTGAGGCCCCGGTCGACGCTCTTCCACAGCCTCGCCCGGCCAGCTTCCACGGAGTAGAAGGTGCCGGGCTCGGGAGCGATGACCTCCCGGATGGCGATTCCGAGGTCCGGCAGGGGCGGCAGTCCCGCGGTCGTCCGCACGAACGGCTCGCCGCGGCCGGCCGAGCGGAACAGGCCGGGACCGTTCAGCCCCGTCATCACGACGTCTCCACCGCCGGGATCGACGGCGACCGACTCCGCCGTCAGGCCGGGCATGCCCTGACGTTGCCGCTGCCAGGAGGCGCCGCCGTCCGCGCTGCGCAGCACGCCGCCGGGATCGATCCCCTGGGCCCTCAGCCCCGCGTAGACGACACCCGCGCGGTCGAGGGTCAGCGAGATCACGCGGCTCGCCGCTGGCGCCGCGGTGGCGGTCCAGCGCCTGCCGCCGTCCGTGGTCCTGAAGATGCCGGCGCCGTCCGTTCCGGCGTAGACCGTGAGGGGCGAGCGCAGGTCCACGGCCAGGGACAGGGCGGGGATGGCGGGAGAGGGATTGCCGGCCGGGTTCCACGTATCGCCGCCGTTCTGGCTGCGAAAGATCCCCCGGCCCTGAAAGCTCACATACAGCGTCCGGGGGTCCGAGGGCGCGATGGCCAGCGCCAGCACGGCCCCGGCCGGCAGGCCCTTGCCGGACCGGCTCCAGGACTGCCCGGCGTTGCGCGTCCGGAACAGCCCGGCGGACGTGCCGGCGAACGCGGTTCCGGACGGCTGGGTCGGCACGGCCAGGGCCGTCACATCGGCGTTCCCGCCAGCAGGCAGCCCCTGGCTGGCGCGCTGCCAGGAAGCGCCTGCGTCGGCGCTCCGCCACACGCCCCGCGACGGGCTGCCGCCGACGACGAACATGTTCCTGTGGCAGCCGGT
>CAXTNS010000301.1:2560-4272 GCA_964245465.1 uncultured Thermoanaerobaculia bacterium | reverse complement strand
ACCGCGAAGCGGGACATTTCGAGATCGTTCGGTAGCCCCAGGTTGCTGAGTACCCAGGTGCGGCCGCTGTCCGTGCTCTTGAAGATCTGGCCGATGAACCGATAGCCGGCATAGACCGTCGTGGGCTGCGTGGGATCGAGCGCTACGAAGAAGGGGGAGAAGGGAGCCTCGGGGAGCATCTGCCAGGAAGCGCCGCCGTCCCTGCTCTTGAGCAGCTTGGGCATCACGCCGGCCGCGTAGAGCACCTGGGGATCCCTGGGATTGACGGCCACGCCGTTGATCGTGCCGCCGAACGGGCCGGCCGGTACCCATCTCTGGTCCTGAGCAGCCCCTGGCGCACAGAGCGCACAGAGAAGGAGGACGGCGAGCCCGCTGCGCGAGAGAACCGGGAGTTTCATGACGCCTCCTTAAAGAGCTTGTCCCGCGATCTCTTACGAACGGGCTGGCCGTTTCATCCAGGCTTACCTCACGGCCGGTCCTCGATTCCCCTGGGCCGGCAGGAGCCCCGGCGCGAGCAGCAGGGCGAAGAAAACGGGGAAGAGTCTCAGTCTCACAGTCCCTCCGGATCAAAGACCCACACGCCGCCGAAGCCGGCGATGTAAACCCGCTCCGGGTCCACCGGATCGAACACGAAGCTCCCGGCATCCAGCAACTGCCCACCGCTCCGGTCCTTCCAGGTCGCCCCGGCGTCGTCGCTGCGGTAGACGATTCCTTCTCGGGTAGCGGCCCAGAGCACGCCCGGCACCGGAGAGGCGGCCAGCGCGGTGAGATTCACGCCCGCCAGGGAGGTCCTCTGCCAGGTCGCCCCGGCGTCCGTGCTCTTCCACAGTCCCTTGGGCGCATTGAGACGCCGGGAGAAGATCCCCGTGTAGACCACCCGGCTGTCCTGGGGATCGGTGGTCAACGGGAACGCGATCACCTCGGCGCCCTGCGGCAGGCCCCTGCTGACATCCGTCCAGGAGCTCCCGCCGTCGGAGCTCCGGAAGACCGCCGCCACCTCGGGGAATACACAGTTGGGCTCCAGAGTCCGGGTTCCCGTGAAATAGAGGACGGCTGGGGACGAGGCGGACGGGCGCGCGACGGTGAAGCCGTCCCTCTCGCAAAGGGCCGCCGGCAGGGTCAGGGGAACCCAGGAGGCGCCGCCGTCGGAGCTCCGGAACAACTTCTGGCGCGCAAACTCGACCTCGGCGAGGGTGTAGAGGGTGTCCGGATCGGCGGGATCGCCGCGCAGGGCGACGACCTGCCCGGCCGGGCTAGCCAGCGAGCTCCAGGTGAGCCCCGAGTCCGTGCTCTTCCACAGCAGAGGCCGCCGGAAATCCATGGCGTAGAAAGTGCCGGGTCTGGGCGCCAGCACCTCGCCCAACAGCACCACGCCCTCGGGTGGGGGAGGATAGCCGGCGTTCGTCCGTACGAACCGGCCACCGTTGGCCGAGCGGTACAGGTCCCCGGGCGTCCCGGCCACCAGGATCTCTGGATCGCCTGGATCGACGGCGACCGAGAACGCCGTCAGGCCGGGGATGCCGAGATTGCGCCGCTGCCAGGTGGCGCCGCCATCCACGCTGCGCAGAATGCCGCCCGGATCGGCTCCCCCCTGGGACACCACGCCCACGTAGACCGTCTGTGAAGACGGATCGATGGCCAGCGGATAGGCGTGAGTGGTCGCAAGAGATGCGATGGGAAACCAGCTCTTGGCACCGTCCGTGGACTTGAAG
>CAXTNS010000301.1:0-2550 GCA_964245465.1 uncultured Thermoanaerobaculia bacterium | reverse complement strand
CGCCGGGGGTACTGCCGTACAACGTGCGGGGCTGGCGGGGATGCACGGCCAGCGTCGTCAGGTAGGCTCTCGTGGGCTTGCCCACCTGGACCCACGAATCGCCGCCGTTGTCGCTCCGGTAGTTCCCCCGCTCCACGAAGCTCACGTACAGCGTCCGTGCATCCAGGGGCGAGAAGGCCAGCGCCGACGGGTACCTGTCCGGCATCCGCAGCAGCTTCCAGCGATTCCCTCCGTCGCTCGTCCGGAACAAGGTGCCAACGTCGGTCAAGAGATACACCGTCCCGGCCGGCCGGCGCGGGGCGGCGAAGACAAAGACCCCGAGGTCCCCCCTGGAGGGCAACCCCCGACTCAAGCGCTGCCAGGATGCGCCGCCGTTCTCGCTCTTCCACACTCCTCTCGAAGTGCCCGCGTAGAGCCGCGACGACTTCAGGGGATCGACCGCGAAGCTCCCGACCCAGAGCTTGAGGTCCGCCGGGTCCGCCGGCCCGACGTTGAGCCGCTGCCAGGAGGCGCCGCCGTCCGTGCTCCGGAACACCTGGCCGTCGGAGCTCCGAGAGCAGTACACCGTGGCCGGCCGCGACGGGTCGAGCACCACGAAGATCGGATAGAACGGAGACCCATGGAGCAACTGCCAGGAGGCGCCGCCGTCCGTGCTCCGGACCACTCCCGGCAGGAAACCGCTGGCGTAGAGGATCTGGGGATTGGTGGGGTGGATCGCAAGGTTGCTGATCGAGCCGCCCCACGGACCGAGCGGCCTCCAGAGGGGTCCCTCCTGGGCGGGCAGGAGCGCCGGAACGAGGAGCAGAAGGGCGAGAGCGAGGCGGACTCGGGGCGAGCGGAAAGCCATGGGTGCCTCCAGAAGAGATGAGAAATTCTGCTACTTCTTACGGAAGGAACCTCTCAGCCATCCAAAAGGACACCAGGGACACCAAGGACCTCAAGGACGGGCAATGCGTCTTTTCCCCACGCGTCCTTGAGGTCCTTGCCGACCTTGGTGTCCTTTTCAGAGCCTAGAACGGAATGTCGTCGTCTTCCGGCTCGCCGCCGTATCCGCCGCCGCCGCCATACCCGCCCTCGTCATAGGAGGGGCCGGAGGAGGGCTGCTGCTGCCCGCCGCCGTAGCCCGAGCTCGCGCCGGACCGGTCGCCGCCGCCCTCGAACTCGCCGCCGCGTGCGCTGCCGAGCATCTGGAAGTTGTCGCAGATGACCTCCGTGCGGTACCGCTTCTCGCCGGAGTTCTTGTCGTCCCAGGAACGGGTCTGGAGCCGGCCTTCCAGATAGATCTGCTTGCCCTTGGTCAGGTACTGGCCCGCGATCTCCGCCTGCTTGCCCCAGACCACCACCTGGTGCCACTCCGTCTGCTCCTGCTTCTGGCCGTTCTTGTCCCGCCAGCGGCGGCTGGTGGCCAGCGTGAAGTTCGCGACCGGCTGGCCCGAGGGGGTCGACCGCACCTCCGGGTCCCGGCCCAGGTTGCCGATCAGGATCACTTTGTTGATCATGCGTCCTTTCTCCTCTGCGCTTGAATCCGTTACGGTATCACAAACGCCCGGCCTTCCGGCCCCAAGGCGGGTACCCAGGAGAGGGAAAAAGTGCGTCTGATCCTGCAACGAGTCTCCGAAGCCTCCGTTACCGTGGACGAAGAGGTCGTGGGCAGGATCGGCCCCGGGCTCCTCGTCTTCGTGGGCATCGAAAGGAGAGACGGCCCCGGCCAGGTCAAAGCCGCCGCCGACAAGCTCGCCGGCCTCCGCGTCTTCGAAGACGAAGCCGGCAAGATGAACCTGGACCTCCAGGCCGTGGGAGGCGCCTTCCTCATCGTCTCCCAGTTCACCCTCGCCGGCTCCATCGCCAGGGGCCGCCGTCCCTCCTTCGACCGCGCCGCCCTGCCCGAGGAGGCCCAGCCCCTGATCGAGGCCCTGGTGGAAGACCTCCGAAGCCGCGGCTTCCCCGTGGAGACCGGGAGGTTCCGGGCCCACATGCGGGTGGCGCTGGTGAACGACGGGCCGGTGACGCTGATCGCGGATTTCTAGTCCCCACCGGCGTAGCGCCCTGGGGAGCGCCGGCATCCCTGCCGGCCCACTCCCTTGTATAATGTCCGTAGCCGTTCCGCTCTTTGACAGCCGCACCGGGAAAAAGTCATGCCTGACAAGAGTCATGCCAAGGCTCTGGCGCCATTTTGGCAGGTCGGTTACAACTAGGCCGATCTCCTTGACATCCAAAGAGTTGCGGATTCCAGCCTGGACCCGCGCCTGCCGGTTGGAGCCTCCGCGAGGGAGGTTAGAAAAACAGGCCTATGAAGTGGCTTGGAATCAAGAGGTTGGAAAGGCCGGTCTCGGAATTGCCCTGATCTGTACTGTGGGATTACGGCTCAAAGACCTGCATCAGAACGCCGGCATCCCCTGCCGGCCTGACTCACTCCGCTTTTCTTTGTACCTCTACAGGAGGCTCGCCGGACGGAACGAGTGGGCTTGGGACCCCTACGGAAGGCCCGCCGGTCGGAACGAGTGGGCTTGGGACCCCTACGGAAGGCCCGCCGGCCGGAACGAGTGGGCT
>CAXTNS010000300.1:3076-8104 GCA_964245465.1 uncultured Thermoanaerobaculia bacterium | reverse complement strand
CTCGCCGGGCTGGGTCTGGCGTTGTAGAACACCGTCCTGGACGATCTTCCATCCCGCTTTTTCCAGCTTGACGATCGGATCGCTACCGGCATCCCGCTGGGGCTGGGCCAGCGCCGGGAGCGCGGCGATCGACAAGGAAAGGCAGGACAGGAGGCCAATGATAAGTTTTTTTGTCACAATGAGATACTCCTGGAAACGAGTCTTTGAGGTTTTTCCTATTGAGGTGGGCAGATGTTCTGGCAGGCGACGATCTGTCCAGACTCGTCGCACCAGCAGCTCTCGCAACATTGCGTGCTGTTCGAGTAAATCGTGCACCTGGGACATTCGTAGCCTTCCTCTTCCTGGAAGACCGGGCAGCTTTCGTTCGACTGGGAGGTGCTGTAGGAGGTGGGATTGAGAGCGTTGCTCGTCACGCTCGAAAAAGCATAGGACTCGCAGGGAGGCCCGCCATTCCGGTCGGCGACCGCGCTGGCGCTGACGTTTGAGCCACTCCGGGGGCCATCCGTCACCGTCGCGGTCATAGGGGCTCCACTCACCGTAGCTTTGGCGAAAGCATACGCATAGACCTCGCCAGAAAAGCCGCAGCTCGAAGCAACGTTGAAATTTGCGTTGGCTTGCGCCCAGGTGCCCTGGGTCTTGATCTTGAAGGAAGCGTCCGCGGTGGAGGAGAAGCTGATGGTGCAGTCCGTTTTGGGGAGGATGGCCTCGCCGTTCGCCTCGGCGGCCCGGGCGCGCTTGAGAGTCTCCAGGGTGCTCGCGATCGCCCCGCGGTGACTGGCGATGGCCCGCCGGAGCTCGGGGGTCGGGTTCGCCTTGAATTCCCTTCGCAGGAAGGCAAGCTGCCCTCCCAGAGTCTGAAGCTTCCAGGTGAAGCCCTGGACGCCGAAGACGAACGTCTCGACTTCGCCAGGATTCGTCTGGCGTTGCAGGACGCCATCCTGGACGATCTTCCACCCCTCTTTTTCCAGCTTTGCGAGGGGATCGCCACCGGCATCCCGGTCGGGCTGGGCCAGGGCTGGGGTTGTGGAGCTGAAGAAGGAGAGGCAAAGGAGGAGGCAGGCGAACAGCAGTTTTTTCGTCATGGTGAGATCCTCCAGGCGAACGACCTCGCCGGGATGGCGGGGCCCATCGAGCACAGTCTTCAGAGATCGTTCGAGCAGCTAATCTCTGCCTTCGCCTCTATCGGGCGGACAGATATTCTGCGTGCAGGCAACGGGCATGCCGGACCCGTCACACCAGCAGCTCACGCAACATTGCGAGCCGTTCGCGTACGTCGTGCACTGAGGACAACTGCCGCCGCCTCCGCCCTGATCGTGCGGGGGAGGGGGAGCCGGGCAGATTTCATTCGTCTGCTCCGTGCTGTAAGAGGAGGGGTTCAGATCGTTGCTTGTCACGCTCGCGAAGGCGAAGGACTCGCAGGGCCTCCCGCCGTTGCGGTTGGCGTCCGCGCTGGCGTTGACGCTCGCTCCGCTCCTGGGGCCGTCCGTCACCGTCGCGGTCGTAGAGCTCCCGTTTACTGTCGCCTGAGCGAAGGCATAGGCGTAGACCTCGCCGGACATGCCGCAGCCCGGAGAGACATTGAAATTCGCGTTGGCTTCTGCCCAGGTGCCCTGGAGATCCGTCTTGTAGGAGGCGACCGCGTCGTAGGAGAAGCTGATAGTGCAGTCGGTCTTGGGAAGGATAGCCTCGCCGTTCGCCTCGGCGGCCTGGGCGCGCTCAAGGGTCTCCAGAGTGCTCGCGATGGCCTTGCGATGGCTCGCGATAGCCCGCCGGAGCTCGGGAGTCGAGCTCGCCTTGAATTCCTGCCTCAGGACGGCGAGCTGTCTTCCAAGCTCCTGGAGCTTCCAGGTGAACCCCTCGACACCAAAGACGAACGTCTCCGTCTTGCCGGGCTGGATCTGGCGTTGCAGGACACCGTTCTTAAGGATTTTCCACCCTGCTTTTTCCAGCTTTACGATCGGGTCGTTACCGGCGTCCCGGTAGGGCTGGGCCAGGGCCGGGAGCGTGAGGCTGAACAAGGAGAGGCAGAATAGGAGGCGGGCGAACGGCAGTCGCTTCGTCATTGGAGATCCTCCAAGGCAAAATCGCCCCTGCCTGGATGGCTGGGTCAAAGTAGATGATACGTCCCGGTTGTCATTTTCCCGAATTTACGATCTCACTGATGAGCCATTCCAGCTTTTGCAACCTGAAAAGGGGGAGACCGGGAATCCGGGAAGGACAAGCGGTATAAATAGACCATGGCCATGCTCAAAGTCCTCATCGTAGAAGATCAGCCGGCGGTCGCGACCGCGCTCCAGGTTCTGTTCGAGATCCGGGGGATCCCCTGCGCCACCGCTCGGGCTCCTTGGGAAGCTATCCGTGTCCTCGACCAGCAGGCGCCGGAGATCGGCGTCGTGGTCCAGGACATGAACTTCAGCCCCGAAGCCACCTCCGGCGCCGAAGGGGTGACCCTGTTTCGGGAGATCCGGCGGTGGCACCCGAGCCTGCCCGTGCTGCTGATCACGGCCTGGACGTCGCTCGAAACCGCCGTCAAGCTGGTCAAGGAAGGGGCCTCTGACTATCTGGCCAAGCCCTGGGACGACGAGAAGCTCCTGGCCTCCGTGCGCAACCTCCTGCGGCTGCGCGAGCTGCAACTGGAAAACGCCCGCCTGCGGGGCCGGGCGCGGCGGAGTTGGGAAGACCTCGCGGGACGAAACGACCTCGCGGGCGCCGTGTGGGCGAGCGAGAAGATGCACGCCGTGGTCACTCTCGCCCTCCAGGTGGCCCGGGGGGACATCCCCGTGCTCATCACCGGCCCCAGCGGCGCGGGCAAGGAGAAGCTGGCGGAGATCGTCCAGGCCAACTCGCGGCGCAAGGACAAGCCCTTCGTCAAGGTCAACGCCGGGGCCTTGCCGGACGAGCTGCTGGAGAGCGAGCTCTTCGGCGCCGAGGCCGGGGCCTACACCGGGGCCACCCGCCGGCGGGTGGGGCGCTTCGAGGCCGCGGACGGCGGAACCCTGTTTCTGGATGAGATCGGCAACCTCTCGGCCTCCGGGCAGGCCAAGCTCCTGCGCGTGCTCCAGAGCGGCCAGTTCGAGCGGCTGGGGAGCAGCGAGACCCGGCGGGTGGACGTGCGCCTGATCTGCGCCACCAACGCCGACCTGAAGCGGGAGATCGCCCTCGGCCGTTTCCGCGAGGACCTCTACTATCGACTGAACGTCATCGAGCTCCACCTCCCGCCCCTCGCCGAGCGTCCCGAGGACGTGGTCCCCCTCTCCGAGCGGGTCCTGCGCGACCTCTCGCCCGCGCCCACGGGGGCCGTCTGGAGGCTCGATCCGGAGGCCCGCGAGAGGCTCGTTCGCCACCCCTGGCCGGGCAATGTACGCGAGCTCGAGAACACCCTGCGCCGGGCCGTTTTGATCGCCTCGGGCGACACGATCCGCCTGGAGGATCTGGGGCTCGGAGCAACTCCAGCGGCCAAAGCGCCCGCGATTTCCAAGGAGAAGGAAGAGGGCAACGACCTGCTGCTCGCTGAGCGGGTTCGCATCGAGCGCGCCCTGGAGGAGGCGGGGGGCGTGGTGGCCAAGGCGGCCGAAGCCCTGGGCCTCTCCCGCCAGGCCTTCTACCGAAAGCTGGAGAAGCATGGATTGACGGTTGAGCGTCGGCTGCGGGGATGAAACCCCTCCGTCTCGCCACCCGCGTCCGCCTGGCCTTCGTGGCCGCTCTGGTGCCCGTGGTGGGCTTCGCCATGGCGGCGGCGTACTGGTTTCCATCCCCCTGGACCGTGTTCGCCGCGGCCGTCGGTTTCGGCCTGCCCGTGGGGTGGTGGATCCTCGACCGGGTCCTCGTCCCCGCGACCCGGGTTCTCCAGGCCCTGCGCGACGGCGTCCAAGGCTACCGCGACCACGACTTCAGCCTGAACCTGGCGGTCGACCGCAAGGACGAGCTGGGGGATCTGGTGGACCTCTACAACGACGTGGGCGACGTGCTGCGGGAGGAGAGGAACGCCATCCTCCAGCGCGAGATGCTGCTCGAGACGGTCTTCGAGGCCACGCCCATGGCGATCGTCCTCACCAACGAGCGCGACCGCGTGATCTTCGCCAACCGCACGGCGCGCGAGGTCTTCTTCACGAGAGGGAGGCTGGAAGGGCGGGTCTTCGGCCAGATCCTGGAGGAATGCCCCGAGGGGCTGCGGGAGGCGCTGTCCGGCGGGCGCGACGCGCTGTTTTCCCTGGAGAGCGGCGGCGAGGAAGAGGTTTACCACGTCTCCCGGCGGACGTTCGAGCTCAACAACCGCCGGCATGACCTGACGCTCATCAAGCGGCTTACTCCGGAGCTGCGGCGCCAGGAGGTGGATGTCTGGAAACGGGCCATCCGCACCCTCTCGCACGAGATCAATAACTCGCTCGCTCCCATTGCCTCGCTTGCCCGCTCCGTGCGCGTCATGGCCGAAAATCCCGAGCACCGGGACCGCATCGGCTCCGCTCTTGACGTCATCGAGGAGCGTTCCAGTCATCTCAAAGAGTTTCTGGAAGGCTATGCTCGTTTCGCCCGCCTGCCCCAGCCCAACAAGCGCGAGGTCGAATGGAAAGGCTTTCTCGCGGAGCTCCGGCAGGTCGTCCCTTTCGGGCTGGAGGGGGATCCTCCCTCCGCCCTGGGCTGCTTCGACCCGACCCAGATGCAGCAGGCCCTGATCAACCTCCTGAAGAACGCTCACGAATCGGGGAGCCCGCCCGGGGAGGTGACGCTGGCCGTAGACGCCATGGGCGACGGCGGCTCCCGCTTCCGCGTCCTGGACCGCGGAGCCGGCATGTCCGAGGAGACGATGAGGAAGGCGCTCCTGCCGTTTTACACCTCCAAGCCCGGGGGCTCCGGGCTCGGGCTGCCACTCTGTCGGGAGATCGTCGAAGCCCACGGCGGCCGGCTCAGGATCGAGCGCCGGGAGGGGGGAGGGACGGCCGTGGTGTGCTGGGTGCCGGGGAGCTGAGCTCCGTGATACCCTTTGGAAGTCAATACCCGCTTGGAGAAAACCGTGAAGACCTACCGCAT
>CAXTNS010000300.1:0-3066 GCA_964245465.1 uncultured Thermoanaerobaculia bacterium | reverse complement strand
CCTCGGCGCGTTCCTTCTCGGCGCCTGCGCCTCCACCGTTCCCACTCCGCGCTCCCAGGCCGGGGACGAGGCGGCGCGCGAGCAGGACGTGGCCGACGCCCGGCTGGAGAGAGAGGTCCGTCTGGCCCTGCTGGAAAAGCTCGGGGAGGACGGCCTCGGCGTCACCGTGGAAGCCACTGGAGGACGGGTCAGCCTGATCGGCGCGGTCGACAAGCGCACCACCCAGGAGTTGGCCGAGGAGGTCGCGAAATCGGTCCCGGGAGTCCAGAGCGTGGACAACCGCCTCGCTGCGCGCGAAGGGCAGCCCGAATCCACCCTACCTGGCAAGGCCGTCGGCCACGCCGAGCGCGAGGTCAACGACGCCGTGCTCGAAATGCGGGTGGGCAAGAATCTGTTGGGAGAGATCGGCCGTTACGCGCTCGACCTAGAGGTCGAGGCGACCGACGGCGTGGTCAGCCTGCGCGGCACGCTGCCCGACCGGGAGCGCAAGTCACTGGCCTTGAAGGCGGCCCGGGGGACCTCGGGCGTCAAGAAGGTCGTGGATCTGGTGAAGGTCCAGTAAGCCGGACCCTTCCATCCGTATCCATTCGTCAACGTCAACCTTTTTCTTACGGGAGATCGTCGTGTCCCTCGCAAGCTGGTTCAGAAATCTGTTGTTGCCTCGCCCCAAGGGCGGCGGCCCCGAGTTGGAGCTCGGCCGCAACGACGCCTGCTGGTGCGGCAGTGGGAAGAAGTACAAGAAGTGCCATTTGAAGAGCGACGAGCTGAAGCGTGCGGAAGCCAACTACTCGTCCCAGGTGACCGCTCGCAACCGCATGGGCGACGGCGTCGTGCCCGGCAAAGCGAAGCCCCGCAGGCTGGAGAAGGCGGCCGAGCCTCCGGCCAAGCGCTGACAGCGGGAGACACCTCCAGAGAGACCCCTCTCCCGGCGGGGGAGAGGGGCGGAAGGCAGGGGCTCCTCAGCGGCCGGTCAGAACTCCGCCGTGCCCGATCCGCTGCTATCGGCCTTCTTCAGCCACAGAGTGATGTCATAGTTGTACGCCGTCGGCGCCGTGACTTTGCAGGGCGACGACGTGACTCCGTTGATGGCGCAACTCTGGTTGGCGTAGAAGACGACCGTGGAGGGATTGCCGATCGCGGCCGCGGTCTCCGGCTTGATCCACGAGAGCGTGTAGGTCCCGGGAATCAGGTTCTTCAGGGTGAGCGTCGTTTGGGGTGCCTGTGTCGAGACCGGATGATAACCGCGGAGCGGGATGAGCGAGGTGGTCTCGCAACCGCAGGACGGGGTCACGAAGCAACTCCGTTGATCGCGGTGCAGGTAGAGCGCGTAGTGGATCGACGTCGCGTTGGCCGCCGGCTCCACCGCTGCCCAATAGGTATAGGTTGTCCCGGCCGTCAAGGTCTCCGGCTTGCCCGGATATTCCTGGACCGTCACCCAGGAGGGCGGGATCCCATTGGGAAAGGTCGAATTCTTCGCCGTCTGGGCCTTGAGCTGAGTGACCGGCAGGCGGCCCATGAAGTCTTTCAGATAGCACATCTGCCGGCGGACCGCCTGGCCGTTCGTGGAAGAGTAGTTGTAGCCCCAGTGGTCGTATACCGCGCCGAGGTTCAGGAGGAATTCCCAGGCTTCGGAACGCGCCGAGGCGGCCCCGCTGCAGGGATCCGTGCTGGCCTTGTAAGTGATGGTGGAGGCGGCACTGCTGATCTTGGTCTCGTTGAAGCCGACGGGCTTGAGACGTGTGAAATCGCGGGCCAGTTGGATCGCCCCCGCGTTGATGGCGGGCGGGCCGGTCCTGCTGACCGTGGTGTAATGCCCGTTGACGAGATCGACCTGAGCCATCTCCGGCGCGCTGGAGAGCGACGTCAGACCCAGGGCGTAATTCGCTCCTTCCGTGGTGAAGGGCTGAACCGAGACGAGATGCTGGGCCTGCAGGGAGGCGGTAGGAGCGACGCCCGGAGTTTCCGCGGCGCGCAGAGCCTCGATCATCTCCGCTTCCCACTTGGCGACCTCGACTGGGGTGACGTTCGACCCGCCTCCGCCTTCCGGCTCGTTGGCGATTTCGAAGAAAACCTTGTCAAAGCACCAGAGCCTCTCCACGGTCCAGCGGATGACGTTGCGCTGGGCTTCCCGGGCGCGCTTGATCTGGGTGTCGAGCCCCGTGGCGTTGCGGGTCTCGGCCATCACCACGAATTCATAAGGGTTGGCGAAACCCGCGTTCTTGAGGCTCGCCTCAGAACACTTGGCATTGGGCCCGTCCATGCACCACTTGCCATTGGAGCCGGCGAACGGTCCGGTTCCGGACTCGCCCTCCCCGGGCGCGAAAAAGGTGACCTCGACATAAATCCCTCTCTCCTGGGCGCGGCTGACCACTTCGGCCAGCCGGTCGAAGTAGCCGGTGTTCTTCCGGTCGAGACGCCAGTACCCTCCCGCCGAGTTGTATTCGAAGGGGAAACTGGTGGCCGGATCGCTCCTGTACGGAGCCGGCTCCGGGTTGCCGTTGAGCAGCACCCAGAGGCGCATCTTGTTGAGCTTGTAGCAAGCCAGGTTGTCGACGACTTTCTTGTAGTTGGAATAGTTGCAGAAGTCCCGCACTTTGTCCGGATGGTTGAAGCTCAAATGGCAGCCCACGTCGGCCGAGACTCCCACCAGGCGGAGCGGTGTGGCCGACGTGCCCGCACACAGGAACTTCGAGGAAGAGTTGCAGCGCTTCACCGGATTGACCGGCTGCGTATAGGTGGGACAGTAACGCGTCGATACAGCGGACGGCGTCGCGTTCAGATTGCATTCCGGGCACGGATCAGCCGCGGCGGCGGCCGCGGCGTTGAGCGTGTCGCCCCAGAACGGCGGATTGGCAATAAGGATTTCCTCCCCCTCCCCACCGGGCTCTTCCGCCGGCATCTCTTCAACTGGTCCGAGCCAGGGGTCCGACTCGGCCGGGAGCGGCTCGTCTTCGGGAGACTCCTGGGCGTGGAGCGCTCCAGGCATGACTCTCAATCCAGCAACCAGCAGCAGGAAGATGAGGAAAATCGATCGGATGGGTACGAAAGCTGAGCGCATGCACGGCC
>CAXTNS010000299.1:0-8150 GCA_964245465.1 uncultured Thermoanaerobaculia bacterium | reverse complement strand
GCCCTATCGAGGGCGGGCTCGGCGGGAGCCCCGCCCTCGGGCGTGCCCGCGGGCGGCTTGGGATCGCTCGGCTCGCTCATGCGCGCGCCTCCGCGTTCGCGGGGATCGCCTTCGGCTTGGCCACCGTCATGCGGTCGATCTTGCGCTGCAGATGGAGGAGCCCCCAGAGCAGGGCCTCCGGGCGCGGCGGGCAGCCGGGCACGTAGACGTCCACGGGGATCACCCGGTCGACCCCCTGGGTCACCGCGTACGTGCGGTACGGACCGCCGCAGGTGGCGCAGGCGCCCATAGCCAGGGCCCACTTGGGCTCCGGCATCTGGTCCCACAGCCGGCGCACGATGGGAGCCATCTTCTCCGTCACCGTGCCGGCCACGATCATGAGATCGCTCTGGCGCGGCGTAGCGCGGAAGACCTCGGCCCCGAAGCGCGACATGTCGTGCCGGGGATCGAGCACGGCCATCATCTCGATGGCACAGCAGGCGAGCCCGAACTGCATCGGCCAGATGGCCGAGCGCCGGGCCCAGTTGAAGATCTTGTCGTAGGTCGTGGTGAGGACGTTCGCCTCAGCCGAATCCATCAAACCCAACGCAGGGCCCCCCGGTTCCAGATGTAGACGTACCCCGTAATGAGGATCGCCAGGAACACCACCATCTCGATGAACCCGAAGAGGGCCAGCCGGTCGAACATGATGGCCCACGGGAACAGGAAGATGGTCTCCACGTCGAAGATGACGAAGAGGACGGCGATCAGGTAGTAGCGGATCGAGAAGCGGTGGTCATGAGCCAGGGTCTCCGGCTCGTTGCCGCACTCATACGGGTCGAGGTTGGTGGTGGGAGCGCCGGCATGGCGCAGCAGGCGCGCCGCGAGGAGGCTCACTACCAGGAAGCCGATGGCCACCAGGGTGAACACGAGGATGGGGATGTAGCTCTCCATGACCGAGCGCCTTACCTCCCTAGATACAGCCTTGAAGCTCCTTTCGCTTGACGCGGGCGTATCTTATCCGA
Source organism: uncultured Thermoanaerobaculia bacterium (assembly GCA_964245465.1). Taxonomy (GTDB): domain Bacteria; phylum Acidobacteriota; class Thermoanaerobaculia; order Multivoradales; family UBA5704; genus DATARR01. Next base: position 7,146 of record CAXTNS010000299.1, on the reverse strand, counting down.
GCCGCGCGGCGTGTCAAGGAAGGGGGTGGCGGGGGCCTGACCGCCCGGCGTAGCGCCCCCTGGGAGCGCCGGCATCCCTGCCGGCCCAGGCCAGGGATTGAAATCCCTGGCTACCGACGGTGGTCCCTGGCGGGACCGCAATGCGTGTTGACCCCCAGGCCGGCACCATGATCCCGTAGAGACGTTCCCAGCCGAAGTGCACCGCCCTGCGAAGGGCACCGCCGGCGGGACGTCTCTCGAAGGCAAGACCGTCGCGATCCACACGGACGGATTGGACGGCACGGACGCGACGCCCAGGCTCGCTGCATCGCGGATCACCGCCTGGCCCGGATGATCGTCTCCGAAACCGGCTCACCACGGACGGTAACGCCCCGAAGTCCTTTGGGTTTTCCTCGCTGGTCGGCAGACGGCTGCACCGGAGCGTCCGGCAAAGGGCGCTCATAGAAGACGAACACACCGTGGGTGTAGGGAGGATCGAAATCGTTCGTCGCCTGGGCGAGGTCGAACCAAAGATCCCAGGCGCGGTCCAGTTCCTCGGGAGTCATGTCCTTGAGGTTTAAATCGTCTTCACTAAGCAGCTCCATCTCGGTCCTCCAAGGGGACAGGGCTGGGGGGCAGCAGACGCTCAGCCAACTCGCAAATTCTCTGATGGGCTTCGAGCAGCTTCAGAGCCCCCAAGTCCGCAGCCTGACATTCTCTCCGATAAGCCTCGGAGGCCGCCTTGTAGGTCTCGATTCTTGTATGGTCTCGCTGCTGGAGCCGGTCCAATTCCCTCGCAAGCTCCACCACCACGGCTTCCCGAGAGCCTCCAGCGAGTGCCGCCTGTACCGGAGCACGCGAAGAGTGCTCCCCATAGGTAGGCGCCAGAGCGAGAATGCGGTCGGGATCCGTCGTCCACTCGATCTCCCGTTCAGGGGGCAACAGGCGCGCCAGCTCACCGATGACGGGATAGTCCTTGGCCCTCTGGGTCTGCTTCATCCGGATGAGGGGCTCGATGCCGACGACCCGTAGCGGTTCCGCCAATCCTGCCGGCTCGAAGAGCTTCGGAAGCTCTGACATCGCTACTCGTGGCGGTCTGCTGACGAAGTCGCAGCGAATCCTCCGACCCTCAGGATCTATCAACTCAAAGTGGCTCGACCATCCCCCAGCAAGCCACCGGACATCAAGGGGAGCCCCCAGGCGATACCGCGCGCCATGCCGTTCGAGGACTGTCAGCACCCTCTGGCATGCCTCCGGAGCCTCCCTAAGGATCCAGTCGCCATCCTTGCTCATCATCGAGATCCGGTAATACACGACCGCCTGACCGGAGGCCAGCACGGCGATGATGCCTTCGGCGTTGAATTCCTCTGTGAGATCGAAGTAGGGGTTCTTCATGCGGAGTTGAGGATACCTGAGAGCCGAGCTCAGCGGACCCTCCAACCCTCACTGCGACCTTTAACAGCGAGCTATGGGGCTTCTTGTTCGGCTGTCGACGATAGCCTTGAGTCCGCGTGAACTCTCCGGGATTCGACGCTGAGGCTACCGTTTGACCACGAATTCTGCATTCAGGTAGAATAGCGCTTTGCGATGAGACCAATAAGCCTTCTAGAAGAAAGAGCCAGTGCCGACTGCTCCGCTGAGCAGGATTAGGTCGAACTCTATAGTGGCCGAAGAGCGAAGAGATGGGACCTCTTATCCCCCAGCCAGGCAGGTCGATTTCCAAGAATCACGAGCCTAAGGCCCAGCCCATCGTCAAATGGCCTGGTGGGAAGCGTTCCCTCAGCAAGCACATACTTCCTCTCTTTCCCAGAAAATTCAACCGCTACTTCGAGCCATTCCTAGGTGGCGGAGCAGTATTCTTTTCCCTTAGCCCCAAAAAGGCAATCCTAGCTGACGCCGACAACGAACTAATTAATTGTTACACTCAGGTACGAGACCACCCAAAGGAAGTCATCCGCCATTTAAGACGGACAAAGAATAGCGAAGCCGAGTATTACAGAATACGTGCCGCCAAGCCACACACTGATATTGGCCGCGCCGCACGCCTAATTTACCTAGCCACTCTCGCTTTCAACGGGATTTACCGCCTCAATTCTTCCGGAGAGTTCAACGTGCCCTATGGGCACAAAACACATCTGCGAGTATGCGACAACGATCGCATACAGCTAGCTAGTACCGCTCTCTCCAAAGCCACCCTTCAATGCTGCGACTTTGAATTAGCAGTAGAACCAGCCGGCAAAGGAGACGTCGTCTACCTCGATCCACCCTATACAGTAGCGCACGGCAATAACGGATTCGTCAAGTACAATTCGAAAATTTTTTCGTGGGCTGACCAAGAGAGGCTTGCGACGACTGCACGTCTCTTAGTAAAGCGCGGATGCACGGTCATTATTAGCAATGCTGATCACGACTCCATATCCAAGCTATACCCAGATTTTTCAATGATGCGGGTCCAAAGACCCTCGAACATCTCTGCCCAAACTCAATTCCGAAGCCAAATCACAGAATGTATATTCTACCGGTAGATACAAAATGTTAGAGAACATTGAAGCAGCCGAAAATCTCAAAGGCTTGGCACGGGCCAAAGCTCGGGAACATGAGACGAAGACTGTCAACCCTTCATTGGCCGAGGAGTTTTTAGGACAGGGATGGGTTTTTGACAAGAAAAATCGGAGATCGATACGACTTAGAAGAAGGAAGGGAGCCGAGGCCTCACTGAGAGACCGAGTTTGGACCCTACTCTACAGAATGGGTTTCGAATATCTGTCATCAGGTAGCGGAGCAAGCCTTTTTGATCCCAAAAAGATAGACAGCAGCCACATTCGGATCAACGTGGTGGGCATCAACGAAGATATTGCACTCGCCATACAGTGCCAGCCTGCCGAACACCCGAACAGCTTCTCCAAGGCGCTTGCAGACCTTATTGCAATTAGGCATCTCTTCTCCAGAGCCGCCAATAACCAATTTTCCTCAGGACGCAAACAACAAGCTGTAATGGCAATTTTTACGGACAACCAAAGACTGTCGGAATCCGAGCGAACCCAGGCTAAAGAGGCAAACATTGTCATCTTTGATTCACAGGACCTCACCTACTACGAAAACCTAGCGTCACACTTGGGACCTGCCGCCAAATATCAATTTTTCGCAGACATGCTTCCAGGCAAACCAGTATCAGCCCTCGCGCTTCGTGTACCTGCGATTAAAACCCGGATGGCGAACGCAACCTGTTACACATTTTCGATCTCGCCCGAATATCTACTAAAAATAGCTTACGTGTCACATCGCTCAAAGGGCAAAGCATCGGACGTTCACACTTACCAAAGAATGCTGAGCCGAAACCGCCTGAACAAGATACGCAAGTACATATCCGACGACGGGATCTTCCCAACCAATATTGTCGTCAATATGGAAAGCAAGCGCATGCGCTTCGAGCGGATTGAGCAGGATGACCAAGAAAATGGGACATTGGGCTGGCTTGACATAAAGCCTGCCTATAAATCTGCATGGATTATTGATGGACAACATCGGCTCTTTGCCTACTCAGGGCACGAGAAGGCCAAAAGGGCGCGACTTGCAATACTCGCTTTCGAAGGCCTCCCACCGAGTAAGCAAGCTGGACTTTTTATCGACATCAATGCCAAGCAGAAGAGTGTTAAGCAGTCCTTGCTTCAAGAGCTTTACGCAGAACTGCACTGGGATTCGGAAGATCCTGAGGTCCGCGTCAGAGCTATCGTCTCAAAGGCCGTACAGACGCTCGACTCTGACCCCGATTCTCCTCTTTACCAAAGAATTCAAACCGCAGACTCAGCAAAAGACGCCTTACGATGCATCACATTGACAAGCCTCTATGGCGCGATTGAAAAAACGGAATTCCACATAGCCAAGGAACGAAAGGGACATGTGGTCGAATACGGCCCCCTTTGGGCCGGCGATAATCAGTCAACCCTGCATAGGACCGTCTACATCCTAAAGACATGGCTTAGCCTAATACGGAATGGTGCCCCAGAGTGGTGGGACAAGGGTTCTGGGGAAGGTGGCGGCTTAGCTATGAATGATGGCATTACTACCTGCATTAATATTCTCAGGAGCGTCTTCCTTCATCTTCAAGAACAACACCCCCTCAATGGGCTCAGCAGTGAGAAACTCGCTGACAAAATGGGAGACTACGCAGATGCTCTAGGCAAGTACTTTGGCTCGCTATCGGAAGAAGATCGAAAGGGCTTCCGCGACCTTCGAGGAATCCAAGGGCAGACTAAACGCACAAGGAGATGTCAGCAGTTCCTACGAGAACGATTCCCGGCCTTTAATCCACCGGGCCTCGACCAGTTTATTGCGGAAGAGAAGGCTCAGACTAACATAAGAGCCAAGGAAATCATCGATCGCATTGAGACCAGTCTCCAGAAGCTAATAGTGGAAGAACTGAAGCGTGAGTGCGGGCCGGGCGACTCAGAGTGGTGGACCGTCGGTGTACCCAAGCAGGTTCGACTAAAAGTCACTGCCCGTTTCGAGGAAGAAGATGGCCGAAGGGGCGGTAAAGAATACTATTTCGACTTGATTGACTATCGGACCATTGCTATGGACAACTGGGAGTTGTTTGAGTCTCTCCTCGGCTACGGGAAAGGGAACAAAGAAAAGCGAACCGCATGGCTAGCTTTCGTGAACGAGAGACGAAAGATCGTCTCACATCCAACATCAGCAGTCTCTATACCCTTGGAAGATCTCGCCAGGCTCGAAGAATACGGCATGTGGTTAGACACTCAACTCGCCGCTGAGCCAGGAACAATGTCAGAAGGCGACTCTGAACAGGTCTGACCTAACCGGAGTTCGTTCTCATCAAAGCCCTCTTCCTCTTGGTCGGCTTCGACCTTCTTGCAGGCGGGCCAAGAGACATGCAAGGTCTTCGCCCTTGAAGCGGCTGTGGGTGCCGAAGTGGAGGTCCGACAGGTGCAGGATGAGCATGCTGCCTCTTGTCTCCGCTGGGTTGGACGGCCGATGAAGAGGCTATTTTAGCCTGAAGTTGCCGGTGGGCGCCCCGTAGGGGCAAGGGCATGGAGCCTGGCGCTTCAGCGCCAAGTTGGGACGCTCCCTATTCCCCGAAGTCCCGTAGGGACGCAGGCGGTTCGTGGTCTGTGAGGGTGGCTGCCTGCGCCCCTCCGGGGCTTCCGGAATTTTGGGGGCTCTCTTCCCGGCGCTGAAGCGCCGGGCTACATGCCTTGGCCCCTCCGGGGCGGTGAAGGAGGGAGCATATAGGGCAAGGATCGTGCTCTATGACGACCGCAGACGTGGGAAGTACGGCGCAGGCGCCGGACACGGTGAGGAGGGCGGAACTGTCCTGAACTGTCTCACTCGTAGATAGGACAGTTCCTGAGAACTGTCCTCATTGAGGACTGTCTCACAATGCCCGGCGTTTCTCTCTTCGACTCGGCGCCCGGCGGGACCGATCGAGCTTCCTGGATCGTCTTACGCTCATCTGGATCTGGGAATGGATTGAAACAAAGGGCAAAGAGATCCCCTCCACCCCAGACGGTAGTAAAGAGTCGCGCGGGACGGCAAACGTCCCGTGGTACAGCCCCCCCCGTTAGGGCACCGTTGACGGGCCGAATGAGGCGGGTTGCCCCAGATATTGCGTCTCATTTACCGGGCGACGGACGGTTCGCCCCACGGGGCGGACAGTGTACTGGCGGGGCGGACAGTTGATTTCGTGGGGTGTGCGGTTCGCCCCGCGGGGCAGGCGGCTCGCCCCGGATTTGCAGCCGTCCGCTTCGTGGGGCGGACGGTGTACTCGTAGGGCAAGCGGTTCGCCCCACGGGGCCAGCCACTCGCCTCTCGGGGCAAACCGCACGCCTCGGACTTGCGACCGTCCGTATCTCGGGGCCACGGGCCCGCCCCGCTCTCCCAGCCAGCCACGCCGGTTCTGCCTCTGCTCACGTCCCGGGACGAGAGGCTTCAATTCGCGATCCGGTCTCGCACGGCCTGAGTAGGCCGCGCGCCAACCGGGGCGGACGTCGTAAACCCCAAGGCCGGCAGGGATGCCGGCGGTCCCAGGGAGGCGCTACGCCGACGGGTCAATTCTGCTGGGACGGTCGATTATCCATATGTATCGCCCTTGAGCACCCCCGGCTCGAACAGCCCATCCGTTTCGATTCCCTTCGCCTGAACGAGCACGCGGATCTCCTCGCCCATTCCCTCGCCGTCCAGCAGGGCCATGGCGCCCTGGCGTGTCGCGGCGTCGGCGCCTTGAAGCTCTTCGAAGAGGCTGCAGGCGGTGAGCCAGAGGGCTTGGCGGGTTAGGACCACGGTGCGGAGCCCTTCGGCCTCGCCGGCCTGGAGGAGCGTGGTGAAGTCGACGTGGGCCGTGAGGTCCTGCTCCCCCACTTTGACGAAGGGATTGCGATGGACCCGCTGGCGGGTGTAGCAGGCCAGGGTGCCGTTCGCGCGGATGCGGGGATCGAGGAGCTTCTCCCGCTCGAAGCCATAGTCGCAGGTGACGAGGAGACCCCGGCCCAGACGGCGGGCGAGCGAACGGTAGAGGGGCTCCCATCCCGGCGACAGGTCCGCCACCTGTCCGGCCTGGAGAGGCACGCCGGACTTATGGACGGAATCATGGACGGAAGACTGGAGCAGGCCGGGCAGCTTGGGATCGGAGACGTCCCCCTCGCGCCAGACGAAGGCACCGTCCTCATCCAGATCCACCCAGAGCTCGCCCACCGAGCCGTCCGCCCGGCCGACGAGACGGTGGACGGGCAGGGCGTCGAACAGCTCGTAGGAAAAGATCAGCCCCTCGATCTCCCCCTCTCCGATCGTCTCCAGAGTCGGGACCCGTTCGACCCCGGCCGGCACCGGCCGCGCCACGCGGTCCCAGGCCCGGATCCGCCGTCCCATGGTCTTCTCCAGCAGGGTGGCGACGACGTTTTCGAGATGCGTCCCGGTCCCATACCCCGCCTCAAACATCTCCGCCGCGGTCTTGCCGAGGGCCTTGTCGAGGCGCTCCAGGAGACGGGCGGTCACCCGTCCGAAGAGGGGCGAGAGGGTGGGGCCGGTGACGTAGTCCCCTTCCTCGCCGATGGGGATGTCCTCGCGGCTGTAGTAGCCGCCTTCGCCGTAGAGGGCCTCTTCCATGAAGACGGCGAAGGGGATGGGGCCTTGGGTGCGGACGAGGTTCTGGAG
>CAXTNS010000298.1:7900-8155 GCA_964245465.1 uncultured Thermoanaerobaculia bacterium | reverse complement strand
TGATGGTACAGGACGAGACCTCTCCAAATTCCTCGAACGTGGATTTCAACTGGTCTTCACTGATCCGATAGGGCAGGTTCCCCACATACAGGTTCATCTCATCTCTCCTTTGGCCATAGTTCGCAATCCGGTTTTGTAAGCAAAAATTTTGCCTACGAGACCAGCAGTGCCCGGAGCTGCTCCAGGTCGACCGGCTTGACCAAGTGGTGGTCGATGCCCGCGAGGCGCGAGCGGTGGCGGTCCGACTCCTGGCCA
>CAXTNS010000298.1:3713-7890 GCA_964245465.1 uncultured Thermoanaerobaculia bacterium | reverse complement strand
ACGGGTGGCCGCGAGACCGGGCGTGGAGCGCAGCTCACGGGCCACCTCGTAGCCATCCATGCCGGGAAGGCCGATATCGAGCAGCACGACGCCGGGCCGGGTCTGCCGGGCCGTGCGCAAGGCCGAGACGCCGTCGTGGGCCGTCTCCACCTCATGACCCCACATTCGCAGCAGCTCGCTCAGGGCCTCGGCGGCGTCCAGGTTGTCCTCCACGAGCAGCACCCGCGCCGGCTCGGTCTCCTCCGGGACTGGGCTCGCGGGCCGCGCCTCCTCTCCCGTCCACGGCTCAGGCAATGCCTGGAGCAGAGGGAGCCGCACCGTGAACGTGCTCCCCCGGCCCGGCCCCTCGCTCGCGACCTCGATCGAGCCGCCATGGCGCTCCACCAGGGTGCGCACCAGGGTGAGGCCGATCCCCAGGCCGCCGCGCGAGCGGGCCAGCGAGCGCTCCTCCTGGACGAAGAGGTCGAAGACGTTCGGCAGCAGCTCGGACGAGATGCCGGCGCCGTCGTCGTGCACGCGGAGCACGGCCTCGGAGCCCTCCCGCGTTGCCGTGAGATCGATTGCGCCGCCCGGCTCCGTGAACTTGGCCGCGTTGTGGAGGAGGTTCGCCACCACCTGCTCGATCCGGGTCAGGTCGGCCTCCAGCCAGAGGGGCTCTTCGGGAAGGGAGACCGTCAGCCGGTGGCGGCGCTGCTCGACGAGCGGCCGGGCGGTCTCGACCGCACCCTCCACGGCGCGGCGCAGCTCGATCCGCTCCTTGCGCAGCTCGATCCGGCCGCGGTTGAAGCGGGAGACATCGAGCAGATCGTCCACCAAACGCGAGAGGTGACGGATCTGCCGGCCGATCATGGCGATCATCTCGTGCGAGCGCGGATCGCGCCGGCCGCCGCCGGCCGTGCCCTTGCGGTCCAGCACTTGGCCAGCGTTCGAGATGGCGGCCAGCGGGTTGCGCAGCTCGTGGGCGAGCATGGCCAGGAACTCGTCCTTCCTCCGGTCCGCCGCGGCCAGTTCCTCCACCCGCTGGCGCAGCTCCTCCTCCAACCGGCCCCGCTCCGCCACCAGCCGCTGGCGCTCCGTGATGTCCGCGATGATGCCCAGGATCCGCATCCCCTCCGGCGAGGGCAGGGGAGCGATCCAGAGGCTCACGTCGACCGGGGTCCCGTCCTTCCTCACGCGGCGCGTCTCGAGGCCCTGGAGCGGCTCTCCGGACAGCACCACCCCCGAGAGGCTGCGCTGGAACTCCTCCCGCCGCTCTTCGGGCACGACGGGCAGCGGCCGGCCCAGGACCTCCTCCTCCATCCACCCGAAGATGCGCTCGGCCGCCGGGTTCCAGAGCTGCACGGTGGCGTCTTCCGGGCGCAGCACCATGATCGCGAGCGGGCAGGCCTGGATCAGCGCGCTCAGGGTCTGATTGGTCTCGCGCAGTGCCTCCTCGGCGCGCTTGCGCTCGGTGATCTCCACGACGGCGGAGCCCATGCCCATGGGTGGCCCTTCGCGCGAGAAGACCGGATAGTAGTTGGCCAGGAAGTGCCGGTGCTCGCCCGGGGCGGCCGGCGTCTCGCCGCTCACCTCCAATCCCATGACCGGCTCGCCGGTCGCGAGCACTCGCCGGCAGATGGGCTCGATCCGGAACGCCATGTTCGGGACCACCTCGGCCATGGGACGGCCGGGCACGGAAGCGGAATCCACGCCGTTGATCCGGGCCATCATCGCGTTGATCCGGATGTACCGCAGGTCGCGGTCGAAGAAGGAGATGCCTACCGGGGCGTTCACCAGCAGCGCGTCGAGCAGGGCGACGTTTTCCTCCAGGCGCCGGGCCCCCTGCTGAGCCTCCTGGTAGAGCCGGGCGTTCTCGATCGCCATGGCCGCGCGGGCGGCCAACTCGCGGGCCAGGGCCAAGTCCTCCTCGCCGTAGCGCCTGTCGCCTTGCGCCAGCAGGAGGGTGAGGCCGCCGAGCACCCGGCCGCGGGAGACCAGGGGCATAAGGATCGCCGACTTCGTCCCCAGCCGGCGCATCAGCCCCAGGTGCTCCTCGTTCTGGCCGGCGGCGCGCACCTGCTCCTCGGAGATCTCGGCCAGGAGGAGGGGCTCGCCCGTGCGCAATACGAGCCCGATCCCCGCGGGAGCTCCCAGGCTGGGGGGGAAACGCCGCTGGATCTCGCGCAGGATCTCGAGGGCTCCGGGATCCCGGTGCGCCACCGCCACGCGCTGGACGCCTCCAGTCTCGTCGAAGACGTCGAGCATCGCGCCGTCCGCCACTTCCGGCACCATGATCTCCGGCAACCGGGTGAGCAGGGCGGGATCGTCGAGCGAGGCTGAAAGCTCCCGCCCCAGGTCCGCCAAAAGGGAGAACCGCCTCTGCCAGGCGGTCTCCTCGGTACAGCGTGTCGTCTCCGGATCGGTGCTCATAGACAGGGCGGGGAGGGCTGCAAGGGCCCTGCCTCCTTACCCCAGCGACGGGTAGAGCTGGCGGTAGCTGTCGGCCAGCACCAGGATACGTTTGACGTAGTTGCGCGACTCGTCGAGATCGAGGGTCTCCACGAAGTCGGCCAGCTCCACGTCCGGCCGTCCCGACTCCTTCCAGAGCCGCTGGATGCGGTTGGGACCCCCGTTGTAGCCGGCCAGGGCCAGCTCCACGTTGCCGTCGAACCGGTCGAGCAACTGCTTGAAATAGGTGGCCCCCAGGCGGACGCTCGTCTCCGGGTCGTACAGCCGGTCCGGCTGATAGGGCACGCCCACCTTGCGCGACACCTCGCGGGCCGTCCCCGGCATGAGCTGCATGAGGCCGCGGGCTCCCACGGGGCTCGTGGCGCGCGGATCGAAGGCGCTCTCCTGGCGGATGATCCCCGCGATCAGGTAGCCCGGCAGCCCCGTCTCCCGTGCGAAGGTGCGGATCTCATCTCCATACTGGAGCGGGTAGTAGGCGAACAGGACCTCCGACGGCACGCTCGCCTGATAGGGGCCGCCCAGTGCCGGGAAGGCATCGCGCAGCAGGATGAGCCCCGTCCTCTGCTCCCCCTTGCGGCACAGGATGAGCCCTTTCAGGGCCAGCACGTCGCGCCGGTTCGCCCGGCCAGTGCCAGTGCCTGCGGCCAGCTCAATCTCCCGGCTCGCCAGCTCGTCGAGACCCAGGTCGGTCAGCATCTTGGCGCGCCGCAGGGCGGGCTCCGCGGGCCACTCCCCGGCTGGGGCCAGCGCCAGCGCCATACCCTCGCCCTCGCTGCCAGCGGGCGGGATCACACCCAGGCGGGTCATGGCCTGGCGTCCGTAGAAATCGCTGGTGTCCGACGCGGCCACCAGGTCCCGGTAGGCCTCCCGGGCCCGCTCCGGCTGGCCCAGATCCTCCAGGGCCCGGGCCTTCCAATAGCGGCCGCGCTGGGCGTCGCCGTCGTCAGGGTAGAGATCGGCCAGCTCCGTCCAGTAGCCCACGGCCCCCGCGGGATTGCCGCTCTGGTACTGCCGCCAGCCGCGCTCCCAGAGATCGGCGGCGCCCGTCTCGTCCCCGGGATCGACCCGCCGCAGCAGGCGCAGCGTCTCCAGGGCGGGCTCGAACAGGCCGGCCTCCTGGAAGTCCTTGTAGAGACGCCGCAGGGAGTCCCGCGGGATCTCCAGCGCGCTCTCGGAGCGGGCGAGCTTTGCCAGGTAGACCGTGGCGGCGCTCGGATCGCCCGCCTCGGCCGTGGCCAGCGCCCGCTCCCACTCCAGGGCCGTCCGCTGCTCGGAAGTCGACGGGATCACCGTGTCCAGCACGGCGAGCGCCTCGAAAGCGTCACCACCCTGGATGAGGGCCCGCGCCTGGAGCAGGTGCCAATCGAAGCCGCGCTTCCCCTCGGGGATCTCCTTGAGCGTGCTGATCGCCGCCTGCGAGCTGCCGCCGTCCAGGAACGACTCGGCCCGGCGCAGGATCTCCGGCGAGGAGAGCAGGCGGTTCCAGTCCAGCCCGCCATCCAGGGAGCGGAACGTGCGCACCACCTGGACGGCTTCGGACGAGAGCGGATCCGTCACCAGCAGACGGCGTCCCGCCTCGCGCTGTACCTGCTCGTCTTCCAACCTGCGGCCGATCTCCCAGGCCAGGCTCTCCAGCTCCTCGGCCGCCTCGCCGTCGAGACCCGACCGGCGGGCCTCCGCCACCAGATCGAGAGCGTTCCGCCCGGGACGGTCACCGTGTCGAGGGCCT
>CAXTNS010000298.1:786-3703 GCA_964245465.1 uncultured Thermoanaerobaculia bacterium | reverse complement strand
GGGCTGGTCCTGCTCCGCGGCCAGCTCGGCCGACTCCAGATAGGCGAGCGGCCGCAGCGGCGAATCCGGAGCGTCCGCGATCAGGCGGGCGTAGGTCGTGCGGGCCAGCTCGTTCTCGCCCCGCCGGGCGGCGTCCTGGGCCAGCAGATAGAGACGCCAGTCCTCCAGCGGTCCACCCGGGGCCGAGGCCGAGGAGAGGAGATCGCCCGCGAGCTCCTTCTCGCCCGCCTCGTGGGCGTAGAGGCCGGCCACCACCCGGGTCTGCGCGGCCTGCTGGGGATGGCGGGCCGCCACCTCGTCGAGGTTCTGGCGTGCCGTTTGCAAATCTCCTTGCCTCAGGGCCTCGGCGGCCTGGGCATAAAGGTTCTCCGGAAGAGTTGGGTGTGACTGCCGCCAAGCCCTCTCCCGTTCCACCACCAGATTGGAGGTGGGACTGGGGGAGCTGATCAGCACCGAAACGGTGAAGATGGAGGAAAGGAGAAGGAAAGCGACGACGACGCAACGGACCTTCGACATCTTCATGGGCTGACCCACCTCCGGACCGACCAAGGGTTCAAGCTGCACGTTGTAAAATCTCCCAAGGCCGCCCGAGCCCTGGGCCTTATTGTCGGGTAGGGTTTACCCTAACTGTTCTTCCTAACCCCCTAGTATGGGAAGTGCATTCCCGCTCGTCTACCCTTTTTGCAGAGAAATTTTTTCTTTGTGCCGTGTTTCCTCTGTCCCTGCGTCTACTTTGTAAGAAGTTCTTGATTCTGCCCGATTACGGACGGCTGCCAGAACCCTCGTGTTAGGATTTCTTGCCATGTCGATCCTGGAGCTTCTGGGGTTCCGCCGCGGCGGACCACGTGCTGAGACCGGAGACACCGAGACGGTGCGCAAAATCGTCGGCGCGCTTGACTCGCTCGACCCTCAAACGGCCCGCTACGTGGCCGCCTTTGCCTTCATCCTGGCCCGCGTCGCCCACGCCGACCTCCATGCCAGCGAGGAGGAGACGCGGCGCATGGAGCAGATCGTCCAAGCCACGGGCCGCCTGCCCATGGAGCAGGCGCGCCTGGCCGTTCGGCTGGCCCAGTCCCAGTACCAACTGTCAGGCGGCACCGAGGGCTTCCTCGTCACCCGCGAGTTCCGGGAGATCGCGACCAAGGAGCAATGCCGCGAGCTCCTCGACTGCCTCTTCGCCGTCTCCGCCGCGGACGACTCCATTTCCGGCCTCGAAGAGGGTCAGATCCGCCAGATCGCCAGCGAGCTGGGCTTCGAGCTCGCCGAGCTCACCCAGATCCGCGCCGCCTGGGCGGACAAGCGGGAGATCCTGAAGGGACTGCGGCGGGGGGAGTAGGTCTAAGGGTGCTCCTCACCACGCCAAGGAGGCTCTCGTGCGCGACCGGTCTATCGTCGCAGGTAAGGATCTTGAAAGGTACTTCTATCTTTTTGAAGAAATCGTCAATTTCTATACGCAACTCGGGGATGAAACCAGCGACAGAGCCATAGCGATTATTGGTGCAACGTTTCTCGCTGATCTCCAGATCAGCCTTCTATAAGGACTACTAACTTCTGAGAGATGACGTCTGTAGTCTCGGGTGACAGTCGAGCCAGCAACTCAACTCGGCGTGCTTGCCAGTCCAAGCTCTTTACTTGGTCGGCAAGAACCACGCCCTTGACCGAGATACCTTCCGGCAGGCGCACTTCAAAGGGATACCCTTTCTCCTTCGACGTCACGGGACAGAACAGGGCCAGCCCGACCCGGCCGTTATAAGACTGGGGAGAAAGGACGACTGCGGGCTGGCGGCCAGCTTGTTCGTGCCCAGCCTGCGGGTTCCAGTTGAGCCAGACGACATCGCCGCGATCAGGGACGTAATCAGCCACTCACCACACCTCTTTTCCGAGAGCCGGGCCTGTTGCCATCTCTTCGTGAAGATTCTCGTCCGTGATCCCTTGGAGGAGTTGCTCAAGGGTGAAGGAGCGAGGCTTCGCTGGCGAGATAACCAGGTCTGCACCGCTCACCGAGATTTCCACAGACGAGTCCTCCTGGAGACCAATGTCCTGAGCGAAGGCCTTGGGGATTCTCACGGCCAAGCTGTTTCCCCAGCGCTGAATCCTGCTTTGCATAGAATCCTCCATGTATCTACAATGAGTCTACAACATGCGCTTTCGAGGCGAAAGAGTGAACAGCCTGGTTTGCCGCGCCCTGTGGACGTGCTCAACTTCTGGCTCTCGCACGGACGTTTTCTCTTTCACGTCATGGCGGGCCGAGATCGGGCCACCTATCGACACTCCATAATGCAAGTCTGCATAATGTTGGTCCCCGTCCGGCCAACAGGTCCGCTATGATTCCCCCGCCGCCCGAGTGGCGGGGTCTTCAGCAGGTGCCGCCCCGAGGCGCTCCACCCCGCCGTTCGGCTGAATGAGCTCCAAGGAAAAGAGGTCGTGGATGGTTCGACGTCGGGATCGTGAGGGTCGGGGAGCCGCGGGTTGTTTCCTGCGGGTCCTGCTGGTGCTCGCCCTGCTCCTGCTCCTCGTGGGAGCGTTCGCCGGGTTCTACACGGGGGCTGAGCCCAAGGTGACGGTCAAGCCCGGCCTGCCCGGGATCGGCCGCCGGACGCCGTTCCAGATCCGTATCGAGGATCCGCAGCGGGTCGAGAAGGTAAAGGTCGAGGTCATCCAGAACGAAGACGCCAAGCCGGTCCTGGAGAAGACCTTCGAGCCGCAGCCGGCGTGGAAGATGTGGGGCGGGCCGCCGCCCCTCGAGCTGACGGCCGAGGTGGGCCGCGAGACGGTGAAGGGGCTGCGGGCGGGAGACGCCACGGTGCGCGTCACCGCCGAGCGGGCCGGATCGTTCTTCCGCCGTCCCAATCCGGCGGTGGAGGAGGTGAAGCTGCCGGTTCGCCTGGCGCCGCCCACGCTCCAGATCCTCTCGAGC
>CAXTNS010000298.1:0-776 GCA_964245465.1 uncultured Thermoanaerobaculia bacterium | reverse complement strand
TTGCCGGCCCCAAAGCACTGCCGGCCGGGTCGGGCGGGCGGCTGGGCGCCCCTGACGAGGGGGGCAACCGCGCCGAGGCCTCCATCATCGACAAGTTCACCCCCCGGCCGATCAAGACGGACACCATCGACGTCAACGACAAGTTTATGAACAAGGTGGTGCCGGAGATCCTGTCGCAGTCGCCCGAGGTCGAGGACAAGGGGGACCTGCTGCAGAACTATCTCCAGATCAACCGCGACCTGCGCAAGAAGAACGCCCAGGCGCTCAAGGAGCTGGGCGCCAGGTCGGAGAAGAAGTTCCTCTGGACCCGGCCGTTCGAGCCCATGATCAACGCCGCCATCACGGCGGCTTTCGCGGACCGGCGGACCTACGTCTACAACGGCAAGTCCGTGGACCAGCAGGACCACCTCGGGTGCGACACAGCCGCGGTCGAGCGCGATGCCATCCGGGCCTCGAACGACGGCAAGGTCGTGCTGGCGCGGTTCTTCGGGATCTATGGCAACGCGGTGGTGATCGACCACGGGTATGGATTGCAGAGCCTCTACGGGCATCTCTCCTCGATCGCGGTCAAGGAGGGGGACATGGTGACGCGCGGCCAGGAACTGGGCCGCTCCGGCCAGACGGGCCTGGCGGCTGGCGACCACCTTCACTTCACGATGCTGCTCCAGGGTTTGGCGGTGACGCCGGTGGAGTGGTGGGATCCGCATTGGATCCAGGACCGGGTGGCGAGGAAGCTGGGGCCGGCGTTGCCGTATCAGGGCGGGGCGGCACCGGCG
>CAXTNS010000297.1:7480-8160 GCA_964245465.1 uncultured Thermoanaerobaculia bacterium | reverse complement strand
CCCGCGCCTGCAATTCCCGAGGACCGTCATCGCCGATCACCGAGCCATCCAGGAAAAATGCTGCTGGAGGAGTTTCTGAAGCCTCTGGGTATCAGTCAGTCGGCATTCGCAATTCGCCTGGGGGTTTCCTTCCCGAGACTCAACGAGATCATCCGGGCAAAGCGCTCTGTCACCCCGGATACGGCGCTCCGGCTGGCCCGCGTCCTAGGTATGTCAGCGGATTTCTGGCTGGGACTCCAACAGGATTGGGATCTGTGGCACGCAATGCACAGTAGCGAAGCGGCTGAGATCGATCAGCTCGTGCCGCTACGGCGCCAGGCTTGACTCAGGCTCACCCTTCCGTCACCTCCGGAAGAATCCCCATCTGAACGTAGACCGGCCGCACCAGCACGCGCAGCCCGGGCAGGAGAGTCGCGAACCAGCAGGCGGCGGCGATGCACCCCACGCCTCCCAGGAGGAGCGTGCGCGGCGCGCCGAAGCGGGTGGCGAGACTGCCGGCGAGGAGGCTGCCGAAAGGCGCCGTGCCCATGAAGGCCATGGTGTAGAAGCTCATCACCCGGCCGCGCTTGTCGTCTTCCACCAGGGTCTGGAGGAGCGTGTTGCTGGCCGCCATCTGAACCATGAAGCCGAGGCCGGTCACGAACAGCGGCATGCTGATGCCGATGGTGACGAGGAACAGA
>CAXTNS010000297.1:2689-7470 GCA_964245465.1 uncultured Thermoanaerobaculia bacterium | reverse complement strand
GGGTACGCGACAGCGAAAAGCCGATCAGCCCCGCGCCGAAGAGCCCGGCCATGAGGGGGATGATCTTCCCGAGGCCGAGGACCGAGCGGCGGTTGGCGAGGAAGACGGCGCCCGCGAGCGCTCCCAGGCCCGTCGCCGCCATCAGGAAGCCCAGGGTGTGGGAGCCGCCGTGCAGGATCCTCGAGGCGAAGACCGGCATCAGCACCGTATAGGGCATGCCGACCAGGCTCACCAGGGCGAGCAGCAGGAGGATGCTGCGGATCGGCGGCGAGCCGGCCACGTAGGCCCAACCCTCGCGCAGCCCCGCGAGCACTCTCGACGTCGCCGAAGCCGGCCGCGGACGGGGCACGATCCGCATCAGGAGGAGCGAGGCGATGACCGCGAGATAGCTCACGGCGTCCCAGAAAAAGCACCAGCCCTCGCCCACCGCCGTGATCAGGATGCCGCCGATCGACGGTCCCAAGAGGCGGGCGGCGTTGACCATGGAGGAGTTGAGCGCGATGGCGTTGCCCAGGTCCTCCCGCTTCTCGACCATCTCGACCACGAAGGCCTGGCGGGCCGGCATGTCGAAGGCGTTGACCGTCCCCTGGAAGAGGCTCAGGAAGAGCACGTGCCAGATGTTGATGACGCCGGTGAGAGCGAGGGCCGCCAGGACCGCGGATTGGGCCATGGCGAGGACCTGGGTGGCGACCAGCAGGCGGTGGCGGTTCCAGCGGTCGATGAGGACGCCGGCCACGGGCGCCAGCAGGAACGAGGGGATCTGCCCGGCGAAGCCCACGAGGCCCAGGAGGAGCGCCGAGCCGGTCAGCCGGTAGACCAGCCAACTGGTGGCGATCCGGGTCATCCAGGTGCCGATGAGGGACAGGCTCTGGCCGGAGAAGAAGAGCCGGTAGTTGCGGTGGCGCAGGGCGCGCACCATGAAGGCCCCGGAGCCCGGGGCGGCCTGCGCCGCGGGCTTCATCCGTGGAGCCTACCCGGCCTCGTACGCGAACGAATCCCCTTTCCCTCGGGTCTTCTTCTGGAGCAGCATCTCAAGGTACAGGGTGGTCTCCTCGGCCAGCACGGCGTCGCCACACTCGGGGCAGACGTCGGCCGGGACGTGGTGGACGACGAACGTGCGCTGCCGGTAGACCACCGAGTGGCTGATCTCCCGCGTCTCGTGCTCGCCGGTGCAGTCTGGGGTATGGCATTTCATGGCGGTTCTCCTCTCGTACCCACTCCCTGGAACCTCGTCTTCGTGTCCTGCAATTCCAGGGCCGAGCCGTGTCCTTGATCATGGTTTAAGATACTTCAGAATCTCCCGGAAACTTCCGGGCGCCGCCGCCGTATAAAGCTGGGGGTCTGCCCGGCCCTTCTCTCCAAGAAAGGTGATGGACATGCGTCGATTCGTACCGGCCGTCTCTCTGCTCGGGCTCCTGGCCGCTCTGCCTTTGGGCGCCGAGCCCTGGCTGCAGAAGCCCGCCCTGAGCCGCGACCAGATCGCTTTCACCTACGCGGGCGACCTCTGGGTGGTGGGACGCGAGGGAGGCGACGCCCGGCGGCTGACGACCGGCCTGGGAGTCGAGAGCGACGCCGCTTTCTCCCCGGACGGCCAGTGGATCGCCTTCTCCGGCACCTATGAGGGGAATTACGACGTCTACGTGGTGCCGGTCGCGGGGGGCGTGCCGCGCCGGTTGACCTGGCACCCGGCAGGCGAACGGACCCAGGGCTGGACGCCGGACGGCAAGGGGGTGCTCTTCGTCTCGAGCCGTGCCGGCTTCCCGCGGCTGTACGTCATGCCTCTCACGGGCGGCCTGCCCACCGAGCTGCCGCTCCCCCGGGTGGCGCAGGGAGCGCTTTCCCCCGACGGCGCGCGCGTGGCCTACGTGCCGTACTGGAACCGGGCGGGGGGCGCCGGGAACTATTACGCCTGGAAACGCTACCGCGGCGGGCGGACCTCGCCGCTCTGGATCGCGCGGCTTTCCGACTCGGCCGTCGAAAAAGTCCCGCGCGACAATTCGAATGACTCGGACGCCATGTGGATCGGCGGCCGTCTGTATTTCCTCTCGGACCGCAACGGCCCGGCCACTCTCTTCGCCTACGACCTCGCGAGCCATCAAGTGACCCAGGTGCTCGCCAACGACGGACCGGACGTCGTGGCCGCCTCGGCGGGTCCCGGCGGGATCGTCTACGAACAGTTCGGCAAGATCCATCTCTTCGACCTGGACTCCGGACGCTCGAAGCCGGTCGAGGTGCGGGTCGAGGGGGACCTCGCGGCCGTGCGCCCCTACTACGCCAAGGCGGCGGACCGCATCCTCAACGCCGCTCTCTCGCCCACGGGCATGCGGGCCGCCTTCGAGGCGCGGGGCGAGATCCTGACCGTGCCGGCCGAGAAGGGGGACGTCCGCAACCTGACCCACACGCCGGGGGTGGCCGAGCGCGACCCGGCCTGGTCGCCGGACGGCCAGAAGATCGCTTATTTCTCGGATGAATCGGGCGAGTACGCCCTGCACGTCGCCGGCCAGACGGGCGCCGGCGAGGTCCGGAAGATCCCACTGGGCGATCCTCCCTCTTTCTTCTACTCCCCCCGCTGGTCGCCGGACGGCTCGAAGATCGCCTACACGGACAAGCGGATGAATTACTGGTACGTGGACGTGGAGAAGGGCCGACCCGTGCGGATCGAAACCGATCTCCACGACAATCCTTTCCGTCCCCAGGAGATGGCCTGGTCTCCCGACAGCCGCTGGATCGCCTACAGCCGGGACCTGGAGAGCCACATCCGCGCCGTCTTCCTCTATTCGATCGAGACGGGCAAGTCGCGCCAGATCACGGACGGCATGAGCGATACCCGCTACGTGGCGTGCGCCACGAGCGGCCAGTAGCTCTATTTCCCGGCGAGCACCGACCTGGGGCCCGCGATCGGCTGGCGCGACCTGTCGAGCGGGCAGCGGCCGGTCTCGCGCAGCGTCTACCTGGCCGTGCTCGACAAGGACCTGCCCTCGCCTCTCGCGCCGCTGAGCGATGAGGAGAAAGCGGCCAAAAAGGAAAGCAAGGACGATAAGGACGATAAGGAAGGCAAGGACAAGGACGAAGGCAAGAAAACCGTGAAGATCGACTTCGACGGCATCGGCCAGCGCATCCTCGCCCTGCCCATCCCGGCCCGCAACTACACGGGCCTGACCGCGGGCAAGGAGGGCAGCCTGTTCCTGCTCGAGAGCGCGCCCGTCCAGGGCTTCGGTTTCGAAGGCTCGGTCCTGCACCGGTTCGATCTCGAATCGCGGAAGACCGAGAAGCTTCTCGAAGGCGTCCAGCCGCCCTTCGCCGTGTCTCACGACGGCGAGAAGATGCTCGTCCACCAGGGAGAGTCCTGGAGCGTCGTGCCCACGGCCACCCCGGCGGGAGCCCCCAAGCCTGGCGAGGGTGCGCTCGCGCTCGACCGGATGGAGGTGCTGGTCGATCCCCGGGCCGAGTGGCGGCAGATGTACCGCGAGGTCTGGCGCATCGAGCGCGACTTCTTCTACGACCCCGGCCTCCACGGAGTAGACCTGGCCTCGGCCATGAAGCGCTACGAGCCGTTCCTCGAAGGAGTGGGCCACCGGACCGACCTGAACGCCGTCTTCAACGAGATGCTCGGCGAGCTCAGCGTGGGCCATCTCTTCATCGGCGGCGGCGATGCGCCGGAGGTCCCCCAGATCAAGGGCGGACTCCTGGGTGCGGACTACGAGATCGCCAACGGCCGCTACCGCTTCGCCCGCGTCTACAACGGCGAGAACTGGAACCCGGGCCTCCAGGCGCCCCTGACCCAGCCGGGCGTCAACGTCAAGGCGGGGGAGTACCTCCTGTCGGTCGACGGCCGGGAGCTGCGGGCGTCCGACAACGTCTACAGCTTCTTCGAGGCTACGGCCGGCAGGTCCGTGATCCTGGAAGTCGGCCCCGACCCGAGCGGCAAGGGTTCGCGCAAGGTCACCGTCGTCCCCATCGAGGACGAGAACGGCCTGCGCTTCCTCGACTGGGTGGAAGGCAACCGCCGCAAGGTGGACGAGCTTTCCGGCGGCCAGCTCGCCTACGTCTACCTGCCCGACACGGCCGAGGCCGGGTACGCCTCCTTCAACCGCTATTTCTTCTCCCAACTCGGCAAGCCCGGCCTGGTGATCGACGAGCGCTTCAACGGCGGCGGCTACGCGGCGGATTACGTGATCGATTACCTGCGCCGCCCGCTGCTCAACTACGTCTCCACGCGCGAGGGCGAGGACTTCACGACGCCCCGGGGCGCGATCTTCGGTCCCAAGGTGATGATCATCAACGAGACCGCCGGGTCCGGCGGTGACGCCCTGCCCTGGTACTTCCGCAAGCTCGGCATCGGTCCCCTGGTGGGCACGCGCACCTGGGGCGGCCTCGTGGGCATCTACGACTACCCGTCCCTCATCGGCGGCGGCTTCGTGACCGCACCCCGCGCCGCCTTCTGGAACACCGAAGGCCAGTGGGAGGTGGAGAACCACGGCGTGGCCCCGGACGTCGAGGTGGATCTCGATCCCCAGGTCTGGCGCGAGGGAGGACGCGACACCCAGCTCGAAAAGGCCGTCCAGGTGGCCTTGGAGCTGCTTGCGAAGAACCCGCCGCCGGTGAAGCCCAAGCGGCCGGACTATCCGAATTACCACAAGGGAAAAGGGGATGATGTGAGGCGGGCTCGTCAACGATAAACTCCCTGCCATGGCAATGGAGACCGCGGATGGATCCAGGGACGACACCTTCCGCCGGCTGACCTTCTTCAGCGTCCTGGGCGGGCTGTGCCCGCTGATCCC
>CAXTNS010000297.1:2070-2679 GCA_964245465.1 uncultured Thermoanaerobaculia bacterium | reverse complement strand
GCGGATGCTCTGGGAAGTGGCCCGGAGGAACGGCGCAACGCTCACCCCCGAGGGGGCAAAGATCCTGGCCGGAGGCGAGGATTCGGGCTGGCCCGGCTGCGTGGGGGCCGTGGGCTGGGTCTTCCGCGAGGGGATCGGCGCCATCCTGGGATGGATCTTCCGGACGGTCTTCTACTTCCTCACCATCCGCCGCAGTGTCCGCCGCTCCGCCGAGACGCTCCACCTGGGCTATCTCTTCGATCACGCCCTGCAAGGGGAGAAGGGACTGACGGTGACCGTCGACCAGGCCCGCTCGATCCGGCAGGCCATCCTCGCCACCTTGAAGGAGGTGGACGCCCAGCCGATCTACCGGACCCTGCTCCGGGACTTCCGCCGCAGCCTCTCTCTGCTCCTTCAAGGGGCCGCCCTCTTCCGCCGCTTCCTGCCGCGGCGGAAGAAGCGCAAGGAGACCGATCTGGCCGGGCAGAGCGAGGTCTTCGAGCGGGAGGAGGCGTTGCTCGGAGGCTTCACCGACCGCCTCGCCGAGAACCTCTGGGGGAACCGGGCCTACTTCGAGGCGCTGGAAAGCGCGTTCGACAGGAACCTGCCGCGTGCCGCCCCCTGACGTCC
>CAXTNS010000297.1:888-2060 GCA_964245465.1 uncultured Thermoanaerobaculia bacterium | reverse complement strand
CCTGGAGCCTGCGGGGGAGCGGCTGGATCTTCGTCTTCACCTTCAAACCCTGGTTCCTGCGCACGGGAGGCTTCCTGCCGCCGGAGCTCGAAGAGACGGACGGCTTCGAGGGACAGCTCGGCGCCGTCCTGCTGGTGGACTACCGGCAATCCCCCGTCGGCCCCTACCGCGAGCTGCTCTTCCTGGCCGGGCGCAACCTCCGGTGGCGAAACCACCGTTTTTCGATCACCCGCATCTACGTCTCGACCGAGGCGAGCGCCGTCAACGGCCGGGAGAACTGGGCGATCCCGAAGCAGACGGCCGAGTTCGAGGTGATCCCCCAGAAAGCCGGCGCCCAGCGGGTGATCGTGCTGCGCGACGGCTCGGCCGAGGTGGATCTGACGGTGGCGCCCGGCCAAGGCCTCCCCGTGCCGGTGCTCAGCCTGGCGGCACCCTCCTCCTGGCGCACGATCACGCAGTTCAGGGACGGCCGCCCCCTCGTGACCCGCCTGAGCGGCCGCGGGTGGCTGCGTCCCGCGAAGCTGCTCGATTTCCGCTCCATGCCCCGCCTGTTCCCGGACGTCAACCAGGGCAAGCTGGTGGCGGGATTTCGGGTGGAGGATTTCCGGTTGAGATTTCCAAAACCTTTTTGAAAAGAGGGTGGCGGTTTTTTCTACACCGGCGCGTGCCGTTCGAGGATCTTCCCGAAATCAATCCCTGCCGGCAGCGTCCCGAACGCCCGGCCGCCATCTCCCGCCAGACGGCTGGCGCAGAAGGCGTCCGCCACGTCGGCCGGAGCGTGCCGCACCAGCAGCGAGGCCTGAAGGGCCAGGGCCAGGCGCTCCACCAGCCGCCGGGCCCGCACCTCCAGATCCTCCGTCCTTTCGAGCTGGACCTGCAGCTCGTTCACGTACAGATCCAGCCGGGCATCGGCTCCGCGGGCCTCGTGGATTTCGGCCAGGAGAGCCTCGAGCGACTCGGGCGACTTCTGGACCGCCCGCAGCACGTCCAGGCACTGGACGTTGCCCGAGCCTTCCCAGATGGAATTGAGCGGCGCCTCGCGATAGAGCCGGGCCAGTCCCCACTCCTCCACGTAGCCGTTGCCGCCCAGGCACTCCAGGGCCTCGGCCGCGTGCACCGGCGCCCGCTTGCACGTCCAGTACTTGAGAACGGCCGTGGCGAGCCGGCGGAAG
>CAXTNS010000297.1:0-878 GCA_964245465.1 uncultured Thermoanaerobaculia bacterium | reverse complement strand
GCGCGCGCGGTGTTGGACGGCGTCATCGGCGCCATCGCCAGATCCGCCAGCACGTTCCGCATCAGGGGCTGATCGATCAGTTTTTTGCCGAACGCCTGGCGGTGGCCCGCGTGGTGGATCGCCCGCGCCGTGCCCCAGCGGATCCCGGCGGCCGCGCCGATCACGCAGTCGAGCCGCGTGTGGTTCACCATCTCCAGGATCGTCTGCACGCCCCGCCCCTCCTCGCCCACGAGCCGTGCCCAGGCGGCGCGGAACTCCACCTCGCTCGACGCGTTCGAGCGGTTGCCGCGCTTGTCCTTGCGCCGGTGCCAATGGAAACGATTGCGCCGGCCGTCCGGCGTGAAGCGGGGGAGGAGGAAGCACGAGAGGCCGCCCGGAGCCTGGGCGAGCACCAGGAAGGCGTCGCACATGGGAGCCGAGCAGAACCACTTATGGCCCGTGATCTCATATTCAGCCCCAGGTCCGCCGGCTCCGGTCGAACGCGCCCGCGTGGTGTTGGCCCGCACGTCCGACCCGCCCTGCTTCTCCGTCATGGCCATGCCGCAGAGAGCCCCCGTTTTTCCGGCCGCCGGCACGAGCCGTGGATCGTAGACCGTCGAGGTGAATCGCGGCTCCCATTCCGCCGCCAGTTCCGGCTGCGTCCGCAGGGCGGGCACCACCGAGTAGGTCATGGAGAGGGGGCATCCCACCCCAGCCTCCACCTCGGCCAGCATCATGAACATCGCCGCCCGTGCCACATGAGCCCCCCGCCGGGCCTCACGCCAGGGCAGGGCATGAAGCCCATGCTCCATCCCCAGGGTCATCAGGGAGTGCCAAGCGGGATGAAACTCCACCTCGTCGATCCGCTCCCCGCGTGGGTCATGGGTTCGCAATACAGG
>CAXTNS010000296.1:7637-8161 GCA_964245465.1 uncultured Thermoanaerobaculia bacterium | reverse complement strand
CCCCAGTACCGCTGCGGCGTACGGACCAAACGGACGGACTTCGGCTTCAACCTGCGGTCCGACCATCCGATGATGCGGGAACTGAAGATCCAGCAGACCTGTCCGTGGCCGGTCAACGTTCCCGGAGCTTGGTGGCCGGACGTGCTGCCGGAAAGATCGTCACCGCAACGGTAGATGGCGGACTTGGCCTTCCCACTCCCCTTCGCGGCTGCACTCGATCAAGAAAAGCAGATCTTCGATAGCCTTTCCGATCGGAATGGAGTCGCTGACCTCGAAAATGCCCGGCATGGACTTTCCCTCAGCCACCCTTTCGTAGGCAAAGCGTGTGATCGTCTTCACGTCATGGGTGATCAAGATCCGGCCTTCGCGAGCGGTCCATTCCAGGACAGCAGGATCTTCGGCTCCCGAGATCTCGGTATCCTGGATTCTGACGACGTCCACGCCTGGATTGCGGCGCAGCAAACCGCGCAGGACATGGCCATTGAAGTTCTCGTCGGCAGCGAGTCGGAGCACGAATTCGACCT
>CAXTNS010000296.1:0-7627 GCA_964245465.1 uncultured Thermoanaerobaculia bacterium | reverse complement strand
AATGCTGGTTACGGCGCGCCAGCAGCCGATCCCGGATTCCATGGGGATCGAATCTCGCTTCGTTCTGCTGACGCACCTTCCTGGCCTCCTCCTCTTGTTCCTGAAGGTAGGCTTCCACCTCGGCTTGCCGTCGAAGGTAGTAGGTGATGACCGCGTAGATATCCGCGAGATCGAGGGCCGAGTACTGTAAGGCGATCTCTTCCGCGGTCGCGCCATTTTTGAAGGCACGAACGACCGTGTCTAGCGTGACCCGGGTTCCACCGACTCGAATCACACCATACTTGTCCTTCCGTAGCGGGATCGTCTCTGTCGCAACAGGGAGATTCATGACATCACCTCACGCCGATTGTACAGCGGATAAGGCCGCCTCATCGGCGGCCCTATCCTGGATGCAGACGGCTACTTCTTCCGCGGGTGCGGGTGATCCCGCTCTTCGAACACCGCCTTGTAGAGCACGCCCGCGAGAACGCCTCCCAGGATCGGGCCGATGAGGTAGACCCAGAGGTCGTCGAAGTTGCCGGTCGCCACCGCGGGGCCGATGCTGCGGGCGGGATTCAGGCTGGCGCCGGTCAGCGGGCCTCCCATCAGGATGCAGAAGGCCAGGGTCAGGCCGATGGCGAGGCCCCCGGGGATGGTGGCCTTGCCGCTGATGCCGGCGTTCATGACGGCGTTGACCAGGAAGAAGGTCAGGATCGCCTCTAGGACCAGGCCGATGATGGGGGTGATCGTGACCGTCGTGTCGCCTACCGGGAGGCCGCTGGCGAGAGCCGTCCTGCCCAGACCGGTCGCCGTGCCCCCCAGCACCCAGCGCAGGACGAGCGCGCCCACGATGCCGCCGGCGATCTGGAAGACGATGTAGGAGAACGCCCGGGCGGCGTCGATCTTGCCGGACGCCCAGACGCCCAGGGTCACCGCCGGGTTGATGTGGGTGCCCGAGATGTGGCCGTAGGCGTAGGCGAAGCCCACGATGACGAAACCGTGGGCCAAGGCCACGCCCACCAGGCCGCCCAGGCCCAGGGCTCCGGCCCCGGCGCCGATGAAGATCAGCGCGAAGGTGCCGATGAACTCGGCGAGCAGAGACGTCGAAAGCCTGTGGTACATGCAAGCCCTCCTTCTTGAATTGAAGAATGAATGAGAAGCGAGGGCTAGTCTAGCGCAGCCGCCCCCCGGGCGCGGTCGACGGCCGTCAGTGCCGGCTACTCCAGCACGAACGGCGGCATCCGGATCTTGCTCAGGCACGAGGTGTCGAGCCCCTCGCCCGAGCCCTTCTCGAGGAAATCCCGCTGGATCTTCAGGGTACAGGGATCACCCCCCCCGTGGCTGCCCCAGGGCACGACGATTTTCGTGCCGTGGGTGAGGAAGCGGGCCGCCCGGTCAGCGAAGGCGGGAGGCGTGACCGGATCGCGCTCGCCGCTGACGAGGAGGATCGGGATGTCCGTGTGGAGAGCCTCCCGGTGGCCTGGGGCCGCCTTGCCGCGGGGCCAGACGGAGCAGGCCGCCAACTGCTGCCTCACCCGGTAGTCGCCCAGGAAACTCCCCGCCGTGTGGGCGGGCACCTCGGCCGGATCGATGTAGGGCATGTCCTCCGCGCAGGTGACGGAGAAGAGCAGCCCCGAGGTGATGCCGTCGATGGCACCGAGACGAGCGTTGACGCTCGCTTGGGCCAGGGGAACGAAATTGCCGCCGGCCGCCTGATGGATCCTGAGCGGCAGGGCTTCGCTGTCGCCGTAAAGCGCCCAGCGGATGCCGTCGGCGATGAAGTCCCGGGACAGCGTCACCTTCGCCGGCTTCTGCGTATGCGGATGATTGACCTCGGCGGTCACCGGACCTTTCGCCAGCCGGTCCATCACCGCCTTGAAGTCCGCCCGGATGGCGGGGAACTTCGCGTGGCAGGCCTCGTCCTTCTCGCACCAGCCGAGCAGGAGGTCGAGCGAGCGCTGGCCGTTGGCGGCGTGGGAGAGGGCGATCGGCTCGTCCGGGGGCGCCACGCCGGAGATCACGGCCGCGCGCACCGACTCCGAATGGCGCTTCATGTACACCTGGGCGGCCCTGGTGCCGTAGGAGCCGCCGATCAGGTTGATCTTGCCGTAGCCCAGCCAAGCGCGGATCTCGTCGAAGTCGTCGATGGCGAGGTCCGTGGTGTAGAGCGTCAGGTCAGCCTTCTTCTCCAACTCCTCCCGGCACTTGCGAACGGCGTCCAGGGGGAACATCCCGACGAAGTAGCTCTGGAGGTCGTCGTCATGGCCGCCCAGGCTGCAGAACAGCCGGCCCGGCTCGCCCGTGCCCCGCTGGTCGATGAAGACGAAGTCGCGGTCCTTGCGCAGTTCGTCGTCGACGAGGTCTCCGGCGAGAGGGCTGGCTGCCTGCCCGGGACCTCCGGCGAAGAAGAAGACGGGATCGGGCTTCGGGTTCGGGGACTGGGCGGGGATGAGGACCACCTTCAGGCCGATCTTGCGGCCTGACTTCGCGGCCCGGTTCTCCCAGACCTGATAGGTGCCGCAGAAGGCCTCGACCTCCCCGCCTCTGCCCGGCACCTTGCAGGGCTGGAGCTTCGTGCGGGATGGGTGAGGAGCGGCCCCCATGACAGCGGGTATAAGGGCAGGTACGAGGAGAAGAGCAAGGACAAGGATCTGGCGCTTCGAGATCATGGAGAAACTACGTCCCTGGTAGTGGAAAGTTTCCAGAGAATCAGGCTCCCAACTGCTTTTTGAGCTCCTCGAGCTCTTCGGTCAACCGAGCCACTACCTCTTCCAGCCGCTCCACCCGGGACGCCAGAGACGGACGGGCGGGAGTGGCCGGATCGATATCTGGCGCCATCAACTCCTCGGGCTCCTCGGAGACCGGGGCCAATTCGCCCACGAGATGAGTCCAGCGGGTCTCCTTCTGGCCGGGGCGGCGAGGAAGCTCCCGCACCAGCGGCTCGTCCATGCCGGCCAGGCGGCGCAGGGCCTCCTCGACCTCCTCCAGAGAGGCGAAGGTGTACATGCGCTCGCTACGGGTGCGCAGCTCGCCCGGGGTCTGGGGGCCGCGCAGGAGGAGCAGCGTCATCAGGGCCTTGCCCGCCCGGTCGAGCCCCCAGCGCCGCACCACGCTCTGTTGCCAGCGCTCGGTGCGCGCCCCCTCGGTGCGCCAGGCGAGCACGTCCTGCCGCAGCCGGTCGAGGGCCTCCACCACCTGGGTCTCGGTAAGCTGCATCACCGGCTCGCGGTTGGTCTTCTGGTTACACGCCGCAATCAGGGCGTTGACGGTCATCGGCACGGTCTCGGGGTTGGTCTGCTCCTTCTCCAGGAGCGACCCCAGGACCCGGACCTCCACCGGATCGAGCTGTCTGGGGATGCGGGTTGACGTCGGCATACCAGGATCTTAGTACCGGGCACTCCAGAGAAGATCGTTGAATCGCCTCTCCCCTTGATTTATTCCCGAAGAGGTGGCATAGTAGCCAAAATTCCGAGTCAGCGTATAGGAAAAGGTTGGACAGCGGTTTACGAGATTGCCCTCGCCCCTACATCCCCCGCAGCTACTGGTTTCAGAGCACACAGCATTCCTAAATAAACAAGAACCTGGGGTACTAGGGAAACAATGCGCGCGAGGAGGAGAGCCGTACCGGAGGTTGATGGATTCCATTGAGGATTTGCCCCCTTTGAGGGGGTGGAGGATGCCGCACCTATCGTGCGGTGAACAAACAACCTGTTGCATGTTGCAAGGAGCAGAGCAATGCCTGAGCAAGGTACCGTGAAGTGGTTCAACGACGCCAAGGGTTATGGATTCATCGTGCGGGAGCGCGGCGCGGACGTCTTCGTCCACCACGCCTCAATCATCGCCGAGGGGTTCCGCACCCTGAGCGAGGGTGACCGCGTCAGCTTCGATGTGGTGGAGGGGCCCAAGGGTCTCCAGGCCAAGAACGTCGTCAAGCTGTCCTGAGCCGCTTCCGCTTCGATATCGCGCCCTGCCGCGGGTTTCCCTCGGCAGGGCGCTGTTGTATTCAGGGGATGGAAAGGGGCGATCACCGGAACCGCGACCGGAACTGCTGGTAACCGCGGGTGTCGCTGGTGAGCGAGCGGTTCCGGGGCAGCCGGGCGATCTCGGCGTCCACGGTGTCGATCCGCTGCTCGGTTACGGGGTGGGTGGAGAAGAACTGCTCCACCTTCGTGGGCCGGCGCTGGCGCAGGCCCGCGAGCTTGTGGAAGAAGTCCTCCATGCCTTCCGGGTCATAGCCCGCGCGGTAGGTATAGTTCACGCCCAAGCGGTCCGCCTCCAGCTCGGCGCCGCGGCTGTACCGGGTGAGGACGCCCGTGCCCAGCAACTGGGCCACGATCTGCTTGGTCTGGCTGGGGTTGCGGCCCAGGGCCAGGCTCGCCAACAGGTTGTAGCCGTAGGCCCGCGTCATGAGCTGGGTGCCGTGGCGCGCCGCGCCGTGGCCGATCTCGTGGGCCAGCACGCCCGCGAGCTGGTCCAGGCTCTCCGCCTCGCCGATCAGCCCCGAGTTGACGAACACGAGCCCGCCCGGCAGGTTGAAGGCGTTCACCGAGCTGTCCTGTACGATGTAGAAGTCCCACTGGCGGTTGCCGAGCGGGGTCTGCCCGGCGATGCGCCGCCCCACCGTGTTCAGGTAGTTGAGGGCCGTCCGGTCGTTGACCAGCCGCTGCTGCTGCGCCACCTGGTTGAGCAGGTCGTTGCGCATCCCCCACTCCTGGTCGACAGAGACGAGGTTCAGCGCGGCCTCGCCGGTGCCCTGGTTGGTGCCGTACGACGCGAAGGCAAGGACAACGACCAGCAAGGTCGAAGGAATCGCAAGCTTTCGGGTTCGCGGTGTGTTCATGATGGTTCTCCTGGGTCCGTCCGCGTTCTTCGATTGGGACCGAAGCCCCTCGGCGGCCCCTACAGCGCAAAAGCGATGCCATGCCTTTCCCGGGGGAGAAGGGCCCCACGAGCTCCCAATTGTCCTCTCAGGAGGACGTAAAGGCGGCCCATGTGGCCGCCCTGTCCGCGCTGGATCTTGGATACCATGGCGGACATGCCCGACTTCATCTTGCTCGCCACCGGCTCGCAGCAGGCCGGCCACAGCGGACCCGTGGTGCCCGTCCTGCTGGGGCTCGTACTGATCCTCGCCGCGGCCAAGCTGGGCGGGGAGGTCTTCGAGCGGGTCGGCCAGCCCGCGGTGCTGGGAGAGCTGATCTTCGGTATGGTCCTGGGCAACCTGGGCCTCCTGGGCTTTGGCGGGCTGGATTTTCTGCGCACCGACCCGGGCCTCGAGATCCTGGCCCAGCTCGGCGTGATCCTGCTGCTCTTCCAGGTGGGGCTCGAATCGAACGTCGGGGAGATGCTCTCCGTGGGGTGGTCGAGCCTGCTGGTCGCCGTCCTGGGAGTGAACGCGCCCTTCTTCCTGGGCTGGGCGGTCTCGGCCTGGCTGCTGCCCGAAGAGGAGACGCTGGCCCACGTCTTCATCGGCGCCACGCTCTGCGCCACCAGCGTCGGCATCACGGCGCGCGTCCTCAAAGACCTCGGCAAGCTCGCCACCCGCGAGTCGAAGATCATCCTGGGCGCCGCCGTGACCGACGACGTCCTCGGCCTGGTGATCCTCTCGGTGGTGGTGGGGACTATCAGCGCCGCCAACACGGGCGGCACCCTCGACGCCATGGACGCCCTCGTCATCATCGGCAAGGCGGCGGCCTTCCTGGTCGGCTCGATCCTGATTGGAGGCTGGTTCTCCCACCGCGTGTTCCGGCTGGCGGGGCTGTTCCGGATCCAGGGGATGCTCCTCGTCCTGGCGCTCGCCGCC
This sequence comes from uncultured Thermoanaerobaculia bacterium, assembly GCA_964245465.1. Classification (GTDB taxonomy): domain Bacteria; phylum Acidobacteriota; class Thermoanaerobaculia; order Multivoradales; family UBA5704; genus DATARR01. The sequence goes on along the minus strand of CAXTNS010000296.1, from coordinate 1,848 downwards.
TGCTTTCTGTTGTCCTATCTCGCCGACCGCATCGGCCTCGCCACCATCGTGGGCGCCTTCGCGGCCGGCCTGATCCTGGACGGCGTGCAGTACCAGGATCTGGGCGAGCGCACCAAGCACACCATCGAGGAGCTGATCCACCCCATCGCCGGGTTCCTGGTGCCCGTCTTCTTCGTGCTGATGGGCGTGCGGGTGGACCTCTCGACCTTCGGCCAGGCGGGGGTGCTGGGGTTCGCGGCCCTGCTCTCGCTCGCCGCCATCCTGGGCAAGATGATCTGCTTCGGCGGCGTGCTGGAGCGGGGGCTCGACCGGCTCTCGGTCGCCGTGGGCATGGTGCCCCGGGGCGAGGTCGGCCTGATCTTCGCGGGGATCGGCGCCCAACTCCTGCTGCACGGCGAGCGGGTCATCCCGCCGCCGGTCTTCGCGGCCGTGGTGGTGATGGTGATCGTGACGACCCTCATCACCCCGCCGGCCCTCAAGGTCACCCTGGCGTGGGGGGAGAGGCGGCGGGGAGGGAGACCGGCACCGCCGGCACCGCTGTCACCGGTAAAAGCGGCGGCGCGGGAGCCGGCGGAGTAAGCAACTTCGGCGATTTTGGCGCGGGGGCGGCTCCCGGCACGGGCAGCTCGATGATCACGTCGCCCGGGCGCACCATGCCCAGGTCCTCCCGGGCCAGCCGCTCCAGCATGCCAGGGTCGTGGCGCAGGCGGTCGATCCGCACACGCAGCCGCTCGCTCTCGGCCCGGGTCTCGGCGATCCTCTTCTCCAGCAGCCGCTCGCGGGCACGCGCGGCCTCCAGGTCGCGCGAGCTCTTCAGGCCGGCGATCGCCAGCAGCGCCAAGACCAATAGGACGGTCGCGCCCAGGACCGGGCGGAACGAATCGCTCCGGGCGGGCGCTTCAGTCGTCGTCACGGGGACCAGCGGGGGAAGGCTTTGGCCCCGGGATAGGTGGCCACGCCCTCCAGCTCCTCTTCAATCCGCAGGAGGCGGTTGTACTTGGCGACGCGGTCGCTGCGGCAGGGGGCGCCTGTCTTGATCTGCCCGCAGCGCGTGGCGACCGCGAGGTCGGCGATGGTCGTGTCCTCCGTCTCTCCCGAGCGGTGGCTCATGACGTTCGAGTAGGCGTGGGTCTTCGCCGTCTCGACCGCTTCCAGAGTCTCGGTGAGCGTGCCGATCTGGTTGACCTTGACGAGCAGCGCGTTGGCGATGCCCGCGTCGATCCCCTTGGCCAGGATCGCGGGATTGGTGACGAACAGGTCGTCGCCCACGAGCTGCACGCGGGAGCCGAGCTCCGTGGTCAGCTCCTTCCACCCGTCCCAGTCGTCCTCGGCGAGGCCGTCTTCAATGGACACCAGGGGGAAGGCGTCGATCCACTCGCGGTAGAGGGCCACGAGGTCGGAGCTGGAAAGCCCCGTCTTCCCCTCGCCCGCCAGGGCGTAGCGCGCCTTCTTGCCCTTCTTCTCCACCAACTCGCTGGCGGCCACGTCGAGGGCCAGGGCGATCTGCTTGCCTGGCGTATAACCCGCCTTCTCGATCGCCTGCACCAGCAGCTCCAGAGCTTGGCGGTTGTTCTTGAGGTCGGGCGCGAAGCCCCCCTCGTCGCCCACGCCGGTCGCCAGCTTCTGATCCTTCAGAACCTTCTTGAGCGTGTGATAGACCTCGGTGCCCGCGCGCAACGCCTCCGAGAAGTGGTCGAAGCCAATGGGCACCAGCATGAACTCCTGGACGTCCACCGTGTTGTCCGCGTGGGCGCCGCCGTTGCGCACGTTGAGCAGCGGGACCGGCAGCACGGTGGCGGCGGGACCGCCCCCGTTGGCGGAGAGGGGCTGGCCGCTCGCCTCGGCCGC
>CAXTNS010000295.1:4767-8187 GCA_964245465.1 uncultured Thermoanaerobaculia bacterium | reverse complement strand
GGTACGTGAGCGCGGGGAGCTTCTCCCACCAGGTGCCGTACGGCTGGTTGTCCATCGACCAACGGCGTTCGTTCTGCACCACCTCGCGCTGCATGTCGAGCTTCTGCTGCGTCATCGCCGGCAGCAGAAATCCCATGCGGTTGGCCTCCAGCCAGAGGGCCAGCTCGAGCTGGTGGGCCGGCACGGTCTCGTAATAGTTGGTGCGGTCGTACCAGGTGGAGCCGTTGGCCACCCCGCCGATCTGCTGGATGTAGCGGAAGTGGTCGTGGGTGCCCACGTGCTCGCTGCCCTGGAAGAGCATGTGCTCGAACAGATGGGCGAAGCCCGTGCGGCCCGGCCGCTCGTTCTTGGAGCCGACGTGGTACCAGAGGTTGGCGGCGACCAGGGGGAGCGAGTCGTCCCGGTGGAGGATGACCCGGAGCCCGTTCGGGAGGGTATGGCGTTCAAAAGGCAGGTCGAGGGTCGAGTGCGAGGTCATGGTCTCGGAGCACGGGAGGGACGCACCCGCTTCGGCAGTGTATGGAGGGGTGTCGCGAAGTGTCAAGGATGGAGCCTGCCCGGCCGGCTGGAGAGCGTAAAATTCAGTCTTCCGCCCCCTACGCTTGCATTACGCTAGGTTACCGCCTATACTGTCGCCATGTCCTACCTGACCGAGCGCCAGAAAGAGATCCTGGAGTACATCCAGGGATACCGCCGGGAGCGCGGAATCGCTCCCACGCACCGGGAGATCTGCGAGAAATTCGGGTTCTCCTCGTACGGTACCGCCTACAAGCATCTGAAGCTCCTGCAGCAGAAGGGTTTCCTGCGCCGGGACTGGAACCAGAAGCGGGGCATCGAGCTGATCCGCGCCATTCCCGGAGCGGAGACCTCGGAGCGGGACCTCCCCTTCTTCGGCCGGATCGCGGCGGGACGGCCCATCGAGGCCCTCTCCGGCAGCGACCGGGTGACCGTGCCGGGCCATCTGCTCTCCCCGCGCGGCGGCGACCACTACGTCCTGCGGGTGGTCGGCGAGTCGATGATCGACGAGGGGATCTACGACGGCGACTACGTGATCGTCCTGCGCCGCGACCGTGCGGAGCCCGGGGAGATGGTCGTCGCGCTGGTGGGCGACGACGCCACGCTCAAGCGCTTCTACCCGGAAGGCCCCATGGTGCGGCTCCAGCCCGCCAATCCCACCATGCAGCCCATCCGCGTCCCGGCCCGGGACGTGCGGGTGCAGGGCGTGGTGGTCGGGCTGATGCGGAAGTTCTAGGTCCGGCGGCCCTTTCTAAGGTCAGGTCCGTCGTAGGGGCGCCCCTGCGTGGGCGCCCTGTTGGTGGATCGCGGATCCGGTGCCCTGCGAGCAGGGCGGCCACGCAGGGCCGCCCCTACGAATCCTTCCGCAGTCACCAATCAGGGGCTGCCGTTTTTCGCCATCTCCTGTACAATGCGCCCCACCAATCATGGATCTTGATCGTCTCCTGAAGTTCATGACGGATAAAGGTGCGTCGGACCTTCACTTGAAGCCGACGCGGCCGCCTCTTCTGCGCATCAACGGCCGGCTGATCCCCATCGAGGCGCCGCCTCTCAAGCCCGACGAGCTGACCGAGATGCTGACGGGGATCCTCTCCCCGCGGCAGAAGACCCGGCTCGAAGAGCGGATGTCGGTCGACACGGGCTACGGCGTGCGCGGGCTGGCGCGCTTCCGCTGCAACATCTATATGCAGCGGGGCAACATCGCCGCCTGCTTCCGGCGTATCCCGTACCAGATCAAGACCCTCGAAGACCTGGACCTGCCGCCGGTGCTGCTCGAGTTCTGCGAGTTGCCCATGGGACTGGTGCTGGTGACCGGCCCCACGGGGAGCGGCAAGTCGACGACGCTCGCGGCCCTGATCCGCTACATCACCCTGCGCCGGCCCGTGCACGTGATCACCATCGAGGACCCGATGGAGTTCCTGTTCACGGACGACGTGGCCTCCATCTCCCAGCGCGAGGTGGGGACGGACACGGGCACCTTCTCCGAGGCGCTCAGAAATGCCATGCGGCAGGACCCGGACGTCATCATGGTGGGCGAGATGCGCGACCCGGAGACCGTGTCGACCGTGATCACCGCGGCCGAGACGGGCCACCTGGTGTTCTCGACCCTCCACACCAACAGCGCGCCGCAGACGGTGGACCGCATCCTCGACACCTTCCCGGCCGATCAGCAGGCCCAGGTGCGCGCCCAGCTCGCGCAGATCCTCAAGGGGGTCGTCTCGATGAAGCTGGTCGAGCGGGCGGACGGCCAGGGCCGGGTGGCGGCGCTGGAGATCCTGCGCGCCTCGCCGAAGATCAACAAGATGATCGAAGAGGGCGAGATCAGCGCCATCCACGAGGAGATGGAGTCCTCGGTGGGCTACTACCGCATGCAGTCGATGAACCAGTCGCTGCTCGCGCTGCTGGTCCACGGCACGATCACCTACGCCGAGGCCATGCGCCAGTCGGCCGACCCGGAAGACCTTTCCCTGAAGCTCCGCAAGATGTTCCCGCTGATCGAGGAGCGAGGAGGCGAATTGAGCCCCACTACGTCGGACTTTTCCCAGATCGTCGAGCTGCAGCAGTTCAAGCGCCTGTATGAGGAGCAGGAGGAGAAGGTCAAGCTCCGCCTGGCCGAAAAGGACGAGGAGATCGCCGGCCTCCATGCCGCCATGCGCCAGCGGGACGAGCAGATCGAGGAGGTCAAGGCCCGCGTCCAGGAGATGGTCCAGGAGCGCGAGAAGCTGCGCGGCGACTACGCCCGCCTGCGCCAGGAGGCGCAGGAGAAGATCGACAAGCTCATGGAGCGCATCAAGGAGCTGAACCAGCGCCTGATGGGCGGCGAGCAGGGCGGCGGGACGCAGCGGTCGGGGATCTTCAGGTGATTTTCAGGTAGGGCGGCGCAGCAGCCTCTCCGCCTCCTTCCGTGTCCGCACCTTGCCGTCCACCTGCGCCCGGCGCACGGCTTCCAGGGCCTTGCCCACCTCGGGGCCCGGCGGCACCCCCAGCAGCGCCTGAACCTCTTCGCCCGTGAGCAGCCTGGGCGGGTCGAAGAGGTATTCCCCCTCCTTCCGGGCAAGGAGCGCGAGCTGGACCAGGCCAAGCTCCCAACCGGCGAGGTGCCCGGCGTTGACGCCGAGGAAGCAGGCGGCCGTGGTCCACCGGCGCCCGGTGCGGTGGAGGAAGCGGCGGCAGCCGGTCTCGTCGTTCGGCATGCTCCCGAGATTGAGGAGGAGGGCCACCTCCGCGGCGTCCGCGCGGGTCATGTAGCCCGCGTCGCGGAAGAAGGCGAGGATGTCGGCCGGCTCGCGGCCGGCCCGGGAAGGCGGCAGGTGGACGAAGGTGGAGGCGAGGCGGATGGCCTTGGCATCCACCGTCTCCGCGGCGTCCCGGTCGAACTTGCGCAGGTCACGGATGCGTTGAGGC
>CAXTNS010000295.1:2423-4757 GCA_964245465.1 uncultured Thermoanaerobaculia bacterium | reverse complement strand
GGCAGGGCCTTGAGATCCGCCACAGCGCCCTCGGCGCCGGCAAGGCCCCGCTCGCCGGGATGCCCGATCCAGAGGCCGGGGTAGACGTTGAGGTCCACCAGCAGGGCGAGTCCCCGGTGGGCCTCCGGGTGATCGAAAAGGAAACTCAGCTCGTCCCTCACCCGCTCGGCCGCCACGTGGGAGAGCTGGACGGAGGAGAGCCGGGCCAGGGCGACCGTCTCCGGGTCCGCCGTGAAGCCGGGCAGGCGCAGCAGCAGGCGGGGGAGCCGCAGCACGCGCAATGGATCGCCGGAGAAGCTCTCGCCCGTGGTGGCGCGCAGCACCCGGCGCTCCAGGTCTTCGAGGCCGCCGAAGGGGTCCGTGACCTCTCCGGTGCTCGCAGTGCTTGCATCGAGAGCGATCGAGTTGACGGTGAAATCGCGTCTCGCGAGGTCCTCGTGGAGCGAGGTGCCGGCGCGGTCCCAGAGGTCGACCGTCACGTCTTCGGCCACCAACCGGTAGGCGGCGAAGTCCTTGCCGCCCAGGAGGACCAGCCGGGCCGGCAGCTCGGCGGCCAGGATCTCCGCGATCTCCAGCCCCCGCTCCGCCACCACCGCGTCGACGTCGTGGACCGGCAGCCCCAGGGTCTGATCGCGCAGCACGCCGCCCACGAGATGGCATTCCGTCCCGCCGCTCGCGGCCATCAGCGCCCGCACGGCCGGATGGCCCGGATCGTGGAGAAGGGATGCGAAAGACTGAGAGGGCACGTCCGGATGGTACAATAATCTTTATGAATCACGGAGCGGCGTGCCTTCTGGTCGGCGTCCTTCTCCTCTCTCCCCTCCCGCCGGCCGGAGCCGCTCAGGAACAGCCGCCGGAAAAATCTTTCGAAGGTGAGATCACGGTCTCGCTCTCCACGATGGTGGTCCGGGTGGTGGACACCTGGGGCCGTCCCATCCTCGGATTGAAACCGGAAGATTTCCGCGTGCGGCTGGGGAAGAAGGACGTGCCGGTCGTGGGCCTCGACTGGATCACCGCCGAGAATCCCGAGCCTGCGGCTCCGCCACAACCCGAGAGGACCGAGGGGATCGTCGTCGAGGACGCGCCCGTGCCCCCGCCCGTTCCGAACCGGCTCCTGGTGTTTTTCGTACAGACCGACCTGAATCCCACACGGATCAGCGGCCAGCTCCGGCTGCGGCGCTTCACCCGGGAGCTGCTCGATACGCTCCATCCGAGCGACCGTGTGGCCGTGGTGTCCTACGACTCCCACTTCAAGCTGTGGCAGGACTTCACGCCAGACCGCGAGGCCGTCCACGCGGCGATCGACCGCGCCATGCTCTGGAGCCCCGAGAGAGAGGTCGCTCCGGGCGATCCTGTCTCCCTGGCGGCCCACCTCGATCCAGCGGAGGCCCGCAAGGTCGCTTCCGCGGAGCAGGCCCTGCAGGTCATGGCCCGGGCGCTCCAGCCGCTGCCCGGCGAAAAGACCGTGATCTACCTGGGCTGGGGCTTCGGCCGTTTCAGCACTAAGGAGGGCCCCAGCCTGTCGACCCGCCACAAGCCCACCATGGAGGCCCTGCGGAACGCCAAGGCCAGCGTCTTCGTGCTCGACGTCACGAGCGCCGACTACCACTCGCTGGAGATCGGTCTCCAGAGCATGGCCTCGGAGACGGGTGGAATGTATTTCAGGACGTTCCGCCTGCCCCAGCTCGCGACTCAGACGCTCGCACAGACGATCTCCGGCTATTACGTGCTGAGCCTCGACCGCTCTTCCTTCGCCGGCGAGGACGGCCAGCTCGATATCGGTCTGCGCAACAACCGGCAAGGCATCGTGCTCACCCGCCCGGCGAAACTTCAATAAGGCCGGACGGCCCCACGGGCCGCATCCAACCCAAGCTCCGAAAAACATTGCTTCATCGCCGTCGCGGGGCTAAACTCCTACTTCAAGGCCATGGCACTAATTAACGAAGACGTAAGGAAAATTGCCACTCTGGCCCGCCTCCGTTTCACGCCGGAAGAAGAGGCGAAGCTCACCGGCCAGCTCGCCGGAATCGTCGACTACATCGATCAGCTCCAGACTTTCGAGGGCGCCTTCGAGGGAAGAGATTCCGCCGCGGTCTCCCAGGGTGTGCGGGAAGCCGAAGACCGGCCCCACGACTGCCTCCCTCGGGAGGAGCTCCTGGCCAACGCTCCGGCGGCGCTGGACGCCTTCCTGCTGGTGCCGGAAGTGAAGACCGAGGCAGGGGGAGGTGGCGGCCATGCCTGAGCTCTGGGAGCTGCCGGTCGAGGAGATTGCCCGCCGGGTGCGCGGCCGCGAGGTCCCGGCCCTGGAGGTGCTGGAGTCCTGCCTCGAACGCA
>CAXTNS010000295.1:1993-2413 GCA_964245465.1 uncultured Thermoanaerobaculia bacterium | reverse complement strand
CGGCACGGGTCGAGCCGCTGGTCGCGGCCTATCTCGAGCTGTTCGAGGACGAGGCCCGCGTCCGGGCGGCGGAGATCGACCGGCGTCTCGTGGCGGGCGAGGATCCGGGGCCGCTCGCGGGCGTGCCCGTGGCCCTCAAGGACAACCTGAATCTGCGGGGGCACGCTCTCACCTGCGGCTCGCGCATCCTCTCCGGGTACGTTGCTCCGTACACCGCCACCGTCGTCGAGCGGCTGCTGGCGGCGGGCGCCGTGCCCGTGGGGCGGGCCAACATGGACGAGTTCGCCATGGGCTCGTCGTGCGAGAACTCGGCGTACCAGCCCACCCGCAACCCCTGGGACCTCGCCGCCGTGCCCGGCGGCTCGAGCGGCGGTCCGGCCGCCGCCGTGGCCGCGGGCAGCGTGCCGCTCTCCATGGGCT
>CAXTNS010000295.1:0-1983 GCA_964245465.1 uncultured Thermoanaerobaculia bacterium | reverse complement strand
GGCTCGGACACCGGGGGCTCCGTGCGCCAGCCGGCCGCCCTGTGCGGGCTGGTGGGGGTGAAGCCCACCTACGGGCGGGTCTCCCGCTACGGGCTCGTGGCGTTCGCCTCCTCCACGGACCAGATCGGACCCATCGCGAGGAACGTGCGCGACGCCGCCCTGGGCCTTCAGGTGATCGCCGGGGCCGATCCCCGCGATTCGACGTGCTCGGAGGAGCCCGTGGGCGACTACCTCGCCGGGATCGAGGAGGGGATCGCCGGCCTGCGCGTGGGCGTGATCCGCGAGGCCGATCCCACCCGGCTCGGAGGGACGACCGCCGCCAACTGGCGCGAGTCGCTCGACCGGCTGACCCGTCTCGGGGCCGAGCTGGTGGAGGTCTCGGTGCCGAGCGTGGACGCGGCCATCGCCGTCTACTACGTCATCGCCACCTCCGAGGCCAGCGCCAACCTCGCCCGCTTCGACGGCGTGCGCTACGGCCACCGCTCGGAGACGGCCGACAACCTGACCGACCTCTACTTCGACAGCCGTAGCGAGGGCTTCGGGCCCGAGGTGAAGCGCCGCATCATGCTCGGCACCTTCGCCCTCTCCTCCGGCTATTACGACGCCTACTACGGCCGGGCGCGTGGCGTGCTGGAGCGCATGCGGCACGAGCTCGGCTCGGCCCTGGAGCGCGCGGACGTTCTCGTGACGCCCACCACTCCGTCGGCCGCCTTCCGGATCGGCGAGAAGGTGGACGACCCGCTCGCCATGTACCTCTCGGACATCTTCACCACACCCGCGAGCCTGGTGGGCCTGCCGGCGGTCGCCATCCCCTCGGGACTCGACGAGCAGGGGCTGCCGCTCTCGCTCCAGGTGATGGGGAAGCCCTTCGGCGAAGCCACGGTGTTCCGCGCTTGCCGGGCCTTCGAGCGGGAGCTGGGCTGGGTGGTGGCGCCCAGCTTCAAGGGAGCGGAAGCGGGGTGAGCATGAAGTTGGTCTTCAGCAGGGTTGCCGTCGTCATCATCCTTGCCCTGTTGGGACCGCTCTCCTGGACGCCTCCCTCCGAGGCCATCACCCCTCCCTCGCGCACCGTCCGCGTGCCGGTCGAAGAGGGGGTGGTCGCGACGCTGTCGGAAGAGAAGGGCATTCTGGTCGAGGCCGTTCCAAAGAAGGGCGAAGGCATGGGCACCTTCGCCCGCCGGCTGTGCGGCGACGCGCGCCTCGCGACCCAGGTGGCCGAGGCGAACGGCGGCGCCAAGGAGCTGCAGACCGGCATCCGCTACGCCATCCCCTTCAGTCTTCTCTCCCAGGAGTGGCAGCTCAAGGCCGTGAAAGCCCTGTTCGCCGACGACCAGGGCAAAGCCGACGGCTGGCTCCACAAGGCTCGGGGTGTGGGGCCGCTCCAGCGCGAAAGCCTCTGGCGGCTGGCCGAGTGGTTCACGGGCACGGGCGAGAACTTCCGCGCCATCCGCGAGTACAACGAGCTGCTGGACGACGACGTGGTCAAGGGCAAGACCGTGACCATCCCCTCGGAGCTGCTGCTGCCGGCTTTCAAGGCGGCGCTGCCGGTGCCCGAAAAGCCGTTCCTCCTGGAGTACGGGGTGGACAAGGAGGGCGAGTACGCCATCTACCGGCTGCGCCCGGGGGAGGCCCTCTACTCCTCCGTGGTCGTGCGTTTCACCGGCCGCGTGTTCGCCGCGGACGTCAACGCCCTGGCCACCCAGATCGCCAAGCGCAGCGGCATCCCGGACGTGACCGACATCCCCATCGGCTACCGCATCAAGGTCCCGCTCGACCTGATGCAGCCCGAGTTCCTGCCCGAGGGGCATCCCAAGCGCAAGGAGTACGAGGAGAGCCTGCGCGCGAGCGCCCGGTTCAGCAACCAGGTGAAAGCCCGGGGGCTCGCCGGGATCACCGTGATCCTGGACGCCGGCCACGGCGGGCAGGACTCGGGCGCGACCCTGGGCGGCGTCTGGGAGAGCCTCTACGTCTACGACATTGCGT
>CAXTNS010000294.1:0-8212 GCA_964245465.1 uncultured Thermoanaerobaculia bacterium | reverse complement strand
GTCCTTGCCGTCCTTGGTGTCCCTTTTTTCAGCCCAAAGTGAACAGCATTGCACCTAAGCCCTCTCAGCCAAGACAGCAGAGAGTTCCAACTCGTGCGCACTTGGTCCACCAATTTACCCTTCTCTGCCTGATTCAGACAGCCTGTTGAGGGATAATGGGCCATGGCTATTCGTTTGACTGAACAGCAGCAACGCGCCCTGGACTCAACGGACGCTCAGCCTCCGCAGGTCGTCGATCCCCGGACCAACGCGGCGTATGTCCTGATCCCTCTGACCGAGTATGACGCTGTCCGTGAGATCGTCGAGGACGAAAGGCAGCAAAGGGCGATCCGGGCGGTCGCTCTCCGGAATGCAGGGCGGCGTATGGATGAGGCTCCTTGATGGAGCCTGGTGAGGTCTACGTCGCCGACTTCCCGGAGGCCGGTCCCCACCCTGTCATCATCGTCTCCCGGGAGGATCTCAACCGGGGCCATTACGCGTTGGTCGTGGTCTGTACGTCTGCTCGATTCGCGGTCCGCAGTCAGCTTCCAAGCTGTGTCCCGTTTCAAGCTGGGCAGTTTGGCTTCACGGTCAACTGCGTGGCTCAGTGCGAGAACATCCTCTCAATCGACAAGAGACAGTTGGATCTGAGCACTGTCCCGATTGGGTGCTCGACGAGATGGCTTTACGAGAGGTCCTAAAGGCAATCGGGTACGTGATCGAGTCAGACTGTGAGCCAGTTTAGGTTCGGACGAAGATAGGCGACTTGCTTGCTAAGACCTTAGAGCATCCGTGATCGCTTAAGAGGGCCTTTTGCCCGGAAGGGGTGCTTGCAAAGGGCCATGGAGAAGCTGAGCCGCTGTGCCAAAAGTACGGCGGCAGTGCTGGGCGAGATCCAGGAGATCCTCTGTGTGGATTCCACCATCGTTCGACTCCACGACGCCTTGGCCTCCCACTGGCCAGCCTGCCGCACCAATCACACCTTGGCCGCCGTGAAGCTGCACACGGTTCTCAACCAAGAATCGCCAGCCAAGACCAATCGCAAACAGGAACTAACCCTCGGCGGACACCCAGATCCAACTCGTTCCAGACCGAGACCGGAGCCGCAAGATCTGGGTAGGCTGGCTTCAGGAGGTCTATCCGCCGAACCTGGGCAAAGTTATTCAGGACCGTCGTGTCTGCGAGGGCCGGCATGCAGTGAGTTGGAGCCGTTCAGGCGTGCCGACGTGCGGCGGCGATTTCGGCCTGCGCGTCCTCGACGGAGCGGGCTCCTCGACGGAGTGGAATTCCCAGGCGCTGGAAGCTCTCCTCGAGCTCGAAGCGGGAAAGCTGGAGCAACTCGGCCGCCTTCCCGAGATTGATCTTCTCGTCGAGGTAGTTGCGGAGAACCCGGCCTTCCGGCAAACCACTGTTCGCATCTCCCCCGGTAGCGTAAAGGGCAAGGGCCCGCAGGAGCCGGTAATCGAGAGCATCCAGGAGAACGATGCGCTCCTGCCCTCCGCTCTCTACGACGGCAAGCTCTCCCTCGTGGACCCGATCCAGGATCTCTAGAGTTCTCTGGGACAGGTCGGAAGGGGAGATGATGGTTCGCGTCATCAAAGGGCCTCCTCACAAAGGTACCTCACGTCATCCCTGATTGCCCAATCCTCGGGACGACTCAGCGGCTCGCGCGATCAGAAACAACCCTGCCCCGACGACGACGGCTCCGATAGCTCGCGCGACGCGCTCACCGGCCGGTGCGCCCGGAGTGGGCGTTTCGGGGCTCGAGTCCGACGGCGGCGATCAGTTCTTCTGCGGAGGAGGGAGGAGCAGGAAGGTGAGAACCGTCCGCCGGCCCAAGCGAGGATGCACAAGACGATCCGGATAACGCCGCGATGGCGGCGGGGATCGCCCGGAAGCCGTGGTCTCTAGCGGATCTACTGACGGCGGCGCAAGGGGCGGCGTCGTGAGAGCAACACAGAATTACCCCACTACCTGAGAGTTCGCGGGCGGCCTACCGCGCCAGCACGCGGGCCAGCTCGAAGAGGGAGAGGTCGAGCGGCTTGCGGTTCGCCACCACCTCGTCCAGCGGCGTGGCCGTGACCGCTCCCCGGTTGAGCCCCACCAGCACGTCCTTCTCTCCGCTCGCGAGGTGTTCCACGGCCGCGGCGCCCAGGCGGGTCGCGAGCAGCCGGTCGAAGGCGCCGGGGGTACCGCCGCGCTGCACGTGGCCGAGGATGGTGGCCCGCAGCTCGAAACCGAGGCGCTGGCGGTGCTCTTTGAAGTGCTCGATCAGACGGCCGGCGTTGTACTTCGCCCCCTCGGCCACCACCACCAGCGCGTGGGGCTTGCCGCGCTGGTAGGCCCCCCGCAGCTCCGCCGCCAAGGCCTCAGGATCGAGCTCCAGCTCGGGGATGATCGCCGCCTCGGCGCCGCCGGCCACGGCGGCCGCCAGCGCCAGATAGCCGCAGTCGCGGCCCATCACCTCCACCAGGAAGGCCCGCTGGTGCGAGGAGGCCGTCACCTTGAGCCGGTCGATGGCCTCCAGGGCGATGTTCAGGGCCGTGTCCACCCCAATGGTGATCTCGGAGCCGTAGAGGTCGTTGTCGATGGTGGAGGCAACGCCCACGACGGGGAAGTCCATCTCGACAAGCTGATGGGCGCCCGTCTGCGAGCCGTTGCCGCCGATGACGACCACGGCCTCGATGCCGTGCTGGCCGAGCTGGCGCAGGGCGTCGAGCTTCCCTTCCTCGGTGCGGAACTCCGGGCAGCGGGCGCTCCCCAGCATGGTGCCCGCCTGCTGGAGGATGCCTCCGACGTCCCGCGCCTCCAGGTGGATGAAGTTGCCGGCGATCAGCCCGCTGAATCCGCGCCGGATGCCGAAGACCTCCCAGCCCTGATGGATCCCGGCCCGCACCACGGCCCGGATGGCGGCGTTCATCCCGGGGGCATCTCCCCCACTGGTCAGGACGGCGATGCGCTTCATGCCGGGGAGCGTACCAAAACCCGAATGCTTGACAGCGGCGTTTCTTCCAGAAATGCTGCGATCGTGAGCGCCCCGGTGCATCCGACTGATTCCTCGCCCACTCCGTCGCTTTCCGAGGTCCACGGCTCCGTCGAGATCCCCAGGCATCTTTCCTTCTGGCGCCGCTTCTTCGCCTTCGCCGGTCCGGCCTACCTGGTCAGCGTGGGCTACATGGACCCGGGCAACTGGGCCACGGACATTGCCGCGGGCTCCAAGTTCGGCTATGCCCTGATCTGGGTGCTGGTGATGTCGAACCTGATGGCCGTGCTGCTCCAGAGCTTCTCGGCCCGCCTGGGCATCGTCACCGGGATGGACCTGGCTCAGGCCTGCCGCACCATGTTCTCGCGCAAGGTCTCCTGGGCGCTGTGGATCCTGGCCGAGATCGCCATCGCCGCGTGCGACCTGGCGGAGGTGCTCGGCTCGGCCATCGGCCTCCAGCTCCTGTTCGGCATGCCCCTGCTGCTCGCCGTCTTCGTGACGGCGCTCGACACCTTCGTGCTCTTGCTCCTGCATCACCGGGGCGTGCGGCTGATGGAGGCTTTCATCCTCACGCTGGTGCTCACCATCGGGGTCTGCTTCGCCATCGAGGTCTTCCTCGCGCGCCCGCAGTGGGAAGCGATCGCGACCGGCCTCGTCCCCTCGCTGCCGGGAGAGGGGGCCCTGTTCCTGGCCATCGGCATTCTCGGCGCCACGGTGATGCCGCACAACCTCTATCTCCAGTCGGCGCTGGTGCAGTCCCGCCGCATCGAGCACACGCCGACGGGCATCCGCTCCAGCATCCGCTTCAACACCATCGATTCCGTCATCGCCTTGAACGGCGCGCTGCTGGTCAACGCCGCCCTGCTGGTGATGGCCGCCGCCGTGTTCTTCAAGGCCGGCATGTTCGACATCGCCGAGATCCAGGACGCGCACCGGCTGCTCGAACCGCTCCTGGGAGCGCGGATCGCGCCTCTCGCTTTCGCGATCGCCCTGATCGCTGCCGGGCAGGCCTCCACGATCACGGGGACCCTCGCGGGGCAGGTGGTGATGGAGGGGTTCGTCCACATCCGCCTGCGCCCGCTCGTCCGGCGCCTGCTGACTCGCGCGCTGGCGATCATTCCCGCCGTGATCACCATCGTCGTCTTCGGCGAGCGGGCCACGGGCAACCTGCTGGTGCTCTCCCAGGTCGTCCTCTCTCTCCAGCTCTCGTTCGCCGTGATCCCCCTCATCCAGGTGGTCTCCGACCGCCGGTGGATGGGGCAGTACGCGATCAACCGCTGGCTGCAGATCGCCGGCTGGATCGTGGCGTCCGTCATCGCCGCGCTCAACCTGAAGCTGGTCTTCGACGCGCTCGTGGACTGGCTCCGGGGAGCGGGGGGGAACGCCTGGCTGGCCTGGCTGACGGCCGTCCCCGCCGTCCTGGGGCTGATCGGCCTGCTGGGGTACGTCATCGTGGTGCCGGCCCTGGAGCGCTGGCGCGGCCAGCCGGTGGCGGCGCTGGTGGGAGTCCACGGTCCGAGCGCGGTGCCCGCGATCGACCCGCCCCGCTCACCGCGGATCATCGGAGCGGCCGTGGACTTCTCCCGCGCCGACAAGGCCGTGCTCTCCTACGCCGTGACTCTGGCCCGTGCCGCCGGCCGGGGCGCCCGGGTGGTCCTCTTCCACGTCGTCGAATCGGGCGGCGCCCTGGTCATGGGCGGCGAGCTGCGGGACAGCGAGGCGCAGGACGACCAGGCGCGGCTGGAGCTCTACGCCGGCGAGCTGACCGCGCTGGGCATCGAATCGGAGTACGACCTGGGCTTCGGCGATCCCGCGGACGAGCTGGCCCACCTCGTCGAGCGGCACCAGCCGGACCTCATCGTGCTGGGGAGCCACGGCCACCGCGCCGTGGGCGACATCGTCCACGGCACCTCCGTCGAGCGCCTGCGCCACCGGGTGCGAATCCCGGTCATGGTGATCCCCGCGGAGTAGCCCTATTTCCGCAGCACGCGGGCGAGCAGCGAGACGGCGATGTCCAGATGGTTCTCCGTCAGCGAGGGGCCGAGCACACGGGCGCGGGCCTGCCGGTTGGTCAGCCGCTCGTCGTAAACGGCTTGGGGAGCGGCCCGGCGGAGCGCGTCCACCAGATAAGTAAAATTGGCCGCGATCGAAGGCTGCAGAGCAGGCCCGAGAGACTGATAGGTAACGGCGCTGGCGCGGAAGACGAGCGGCGGCTTGCCGTCTCCATAGAGATGGAGGAAGTCGTCCCGCTGCTCGGTCGTCACCTGTTCGAGCTTGCGGGTCGTCTTGCTGGCGACGAGGCCGCCCGTCATCAGAGCGCGGCCGGCGCTGAACTTGCGCTGCTCGGTGGTCTTGAGCTCCACGCGCTCCTCAACCCGCACCCCGCGCAGGATAAGGTCGACCTCCCGATAGGAAAGCTCGGCCGTCTCTCCCCGGCGCGATGTGGCGGTCACTCTGTGTTCACCGAGATGGAACGTGCGGACGAGGAACCGTTGAGCGTCCGACTCCACGTCCTCCGGCGTCAGCAGGATGGGGATGACGCCATTCACCCGCAGCCGGCCGGCGAAGGCCCAGGCCGGCTCGATCTCCCCGAAGTTGGCCACCACGGCCGGCCCTCCCTCAGGGCTCGAAAGCCGCGCCCGCACCTCGTACAGCGTCTTGTCCGTGGCCTCCGCCAAGGCCGGCACCAGGGCCTCGCCCTTGCCAGGCGCGTAGTGGATGGCGACGACGTTCACAGCTCCACTCTGAACGCGTCAGGAGGAGAGGTCAAGCGGAGGTCTATCCGTCTTTGTCGGGGCGGCACCGCCGGACCGACAGCAGGGTCAGCCCGATCTCCTGAATCTTGCGCAGGACGCCCAGGAGAGCCGCTTGGTCGGGCAGCTTGCCGAAGAGGCACGTCTGGCCTTCCGGCTCCTGGGTGAGCGCCAGGCCTTCGAACCAGCTCTCCCAGTGATCGTCGAGCCCCTCCTGGAGCCGGATCTCGTAGCAGCAATCCCCAGGGCCCTCCGTCTGTCCTGCCATGGGGTTCTCCGTTCCTTCTTTCACGCGCACAGGGTACGATGGAGGCAGATTTCAAGCCATTCGCCAAAAGGCGGATTTTCGGCGTATTCGAGGAGGAGACGTGGGCGAAGTATCCCATTCCCGAACCCGTCCGGCCCTGGCCGCCCTGCTGCTGTGCACGCTCGCGGTGCCTGCCCGCGCCGCGATCCCGGCGGCGGAGCGCACGGCGCTCACCAACTTCTTCAAAGCCACGGGCGGGACGAAGTGGGCAGACCACGAGGGATGGGGCGGCAAAGCCGGCACGGAGTGCTCCTGGTTCGGCGTGACCTGCAACACGGCCCAGACCGCCGTCCTCGGCCTCTCTCTCGACGACAACGGCCTGAAGGGCACCCTGCCCGCGGCGGCCCTCTTGAAGCTCCCGGGACTGCAGACGCTGGAGCTGGAGGGCAACTCGCTGTCCGGAGCCCTCCCCAAGGACCTCGGCCGGATGGCGAACCTCCGCAGCCTCCGCCTGGGGCTCAACCTCTTCTCCGGCGTCCTGCCCAAGGAGCTTGGAAATCTCGCGCGCCTGGAGAGCCTGTCGCTGCCCTTCAACAAGCTCTCGGGAGGATTGCCCCCGGAGCTGGGCCGCCTCGCGAGCCTGCGCCTGCTGGATCTCTCGCAGAACGCGATCACGGGAGCGATCCCGCCGCAGCTCGGGGACCTGCGCAGCCTGATGTTCCTGGACCTCTCGGCGAACCGCCTCACGGGCGTGATCCCCGTCGAGCTCGGGCGCCTCACGAGCCTGACGGCCCTGTTCCTGGGACCGAACCAGCTTTCCGGACCCATCCCTCGCGCCCTGGGAAGCCTCAGGAACCTGGAGCAGCTCGTCCTCTCCGGCAACCAGCTCACGGGGCGCATCCCGCAGGAGTTGGGCAACCTCACGAAGCTGATGTTCCTCGACCTCCAGAAGAACCTGCTCTCGGGTCCCGTCCCGCCCAGGCTGGGGGGCGCCACCGCGCTGATCGCCCTGCTGCTGTCGCAGAACCAGCTCGCCGGCAGCATCCCGGGAGACTTCCTGAACCTGGCCGGCCTCGAAGTCCTCTGGCTGGACCACAACCGCTTCACCGGTCCCGTCCCTTTCGAGTTGGGAGCCATGCCCACGCTCGCGGACGGCCAGGGCCTCGACCTCCGCTTCAACGCCCTGGCGAAGGACACCGAGCCGGGTCTCCTTGCCGATCTCAATCTCAAGCAGGTCGGGGGCGAGTGGAGGAATTCGCAGGCCGCCTCAGCTCCCTTCGATCCCCTCTACCCTCTCACCGGTCTCGCGGATCGTCGGAGCGGCGGCTTCGTCTACTGGACCCTGGACGTCGGAGCCAATGCCAAGCCCCTGACCTTCACGACGGATCTGGGGACCGGCAACGTGGACCTCTACGTCCGCTTCGGAGCCGCGCCCACGCTGACGCAGAGCGATTTTTCCTCGGCGGGTCCGGGGAACAAGGAGACGGTGACCATCGCGGCGCCGAAGCAGGGGCGGTATTACATCGGGCTGCGCGCGAATTCGCCTTACAGAGGGGTGAGCTTGCGGGCAGGCGGGTGAGCCTCTGGAACTGACGTATATACTCGGATATACTGTCGCCGAGGAGGATGCCCATGGCGACCGCCAAGGTTTTCTGGAGCGGAAATAGTCAGGCCGTCAGGCTGCCCAAGGAATATCGCTTCTCTCGG
This sequence comes from uncultured Thermoanaerobaculia bacterium, assembly GCA_964245465.1. Lineage (GTDB taxonomy): Bacteria > Acidobacteriota > Thermoanaerobaculia > Multivoradales > UBA5704 > DATARR01. The sequence continues at coordinate 543 of CAXTNS010000294.1, read as the reverse complement.
GACACAGAAGAGGTCTCGGTTCGCCGGGAAGGAGAGCAGATCATCCTCGAACCGGTGCAGCAGGAAGATTGGCCGGAGGAATTCTGGCAGGCTTTTGGAGACATGCCTGAGGGCTTCGAACGCGGCCCTCAGACTCCCCAGCAGCGAGAGGATTTCGATTGGTAAGCTATCTGCTGGACACCAACATCTGTATCTATGCCCTGAAAAATCGCCCTCCTGCCGTTCTGGACCGTCTTCAAGCAATCGGCAGAGCCAACACAGCGATCAGTGTGATTACGGTCATGGAGCTGCGTTACGGCGCCGAGAAGAGTCAGAACCCCTCTCGCTCCCATGCAAAACTGGACCTGTTTTTAGCCCCTATGAGGACTCTGCCGTTTGAACAGGACGCGGCCCTGATAGGTGCCCACATCCTCTCCTATCTCACGCGCCGTGGAAAACGGATCGGAGACTTGGACGTTCTCATCGCTGCTCAGGCCTTGGTGTCAGGGCGGATACTTGTAACCAATAATCTGAAAGAATTTCAGCGAGTGCCCGACCTTCGAA
>CAXTNS010000293.1:0-8218 GCA_964245465.1 uncultured Thermoanaerobaculia bacterium | reverse complement strand
TCCCTGGCGGGGGGAGGCCGACGGCGTGGCCGGGGTGAGGTCGTTCAGGCACGGCCGCCGATTCTATGCCACACGCCCAGACGCTTTCGGCCCTCCGCTCGTAAACACCGAACGGCTATACTTCCCCGGCCCTATGGAAACCATGCTCGTCACCGGCGGAGCCGGATTCATCGGCTGCAACTTCGTGAGGCTCGCTCTCACGGAGACCCAGGCCCGCGTCCTCGTGCTCGACAAGCTCACCTACGCGGGGAGCCTGGAGAACCTGGCGGACGTCCTCAACGACCCGCGTCTCACGTTCCTGGAGGGCGACATCGCGGACCGCCGCGAGGTGCGGGCGATCTTCGCCGCGCACCATCCCACCTCGGTGGTCAACTTCGCGGCCGAGAGCCACGTCGACCGCTCGATCGACGACGCGAGTGCCTTCATTGAGACCAACATCGTGGGCGCCTTCGAGCTGCTGGAGGCCGCCCGGCACTATCTCAAGGACCAGGACGAGGCCGCCCGGAGCGCATTCCGCTTCCTCCACGTCTCGACCGACGAGGTCTACGGGAGCCTCGGGCCGACGGGCGCCTTTACGGAGGAGACGCCCTACGCTCCCAACTCTCCCTACGCGGCCTCCAAGGCTTCGGCGGACCACCTGGTGCGGGCCTACCACGAGACCTACGGCCTGCCGGCCCTCATCACCAACTGCTCGAACAACTACGGCCCGTACCAGTTCCCCGAGAAGCTGATCCCACTCATGGTGCTCAATGCCTTGGAAGGCAAGCCGCTGCCGATCTACGGCGACGGCAGGAACGTGCGCGACTGGATCTACGTGGAAGACCACTGCCGCGGCGTCCTGGAAGTCCTGCGCCGGGGCCGGCCTGGGGAGAAGTACAACCTGGGAGGCCGGAGCGAGCGGACGAACCTGGAGATCGTGGACACGATCTGCGACGCCCTGGAAAGCGAGCGGCCGGCGGCGGAGAACCCTGCCCTCTCCGGCAGGGCGTACCGGGACCTGAAGACCTTCGTGGCCGACCGCCCCGGGCACGACCGCCGCTACGCCATCGACGACTCCAAGGCCCGCAATGAGCTCGGCTGGGCACCGCGGCTGGGCTTCACCGAGGGGCTACGGGCCACGGTGCGCTGGTATCTCGGCAACCGCTCCTGGTGCGAGGCCGTGCAGGCCGGCAAGTACGGCCGCGAGCGGCTCGGCCTTGCCAAAGAGGAGACCCGGGCGTGAAATTCCTTCCCACCAAGACCCTCCCGGAAGTCGTCGTGGTGGAGCCGGCGGTGTTCCGCGACGACCGCGGCTTCTTCCTGGAGATCTACCACCAGCGGAAGTTCCAGGAGGGTGGCCTGCCCGTCACCTTCGTCCAGGACAACCACTCCCGTTCGATCCGCGGCACGCTGCGCGGCCTCCACGCCCAGCTCCGGAACCCCCAGGGCAAGCTCGTGCGGACCGTGCTGGGCGAGATCTTCGACGTGGCCGTCGACATCCGCCCGGGCTCCCCCACGTTTGGGAAATGGGTGGGCGAAGTTCTCTCTGGAGAGAACTTCCGCCAGCTCTGGGTGCCGCCCGGCTTCGCCCACGGCTTCTGCGTGCTCTCGGAAACGGCCCACGTGCAGTACAAGTGCACGGAGCTCTATGACCGCGAGGACGAGGTCGCCATCCTCTGGAACGATCCCGGGATCGCCATCGCCTGGCCGGTCGAAAGTCCTCTCCTGAGCCCCAAGGATCTGGCCGCCCTGACGCTCGATAGGCTGGCGGAAATCCTGCATGAACTTCCCCTATATGGGAAGAATGACCTCTGATACCACGACATCCGGGAAGATCTCCTCCCCGGTCTCCCTCGACATGGACCTTTTCTCGACCCGCGACCTCCGGCAGATGTCCAAAATGGGCATCCAGCCCGAGGAGGTGGCGCTTTTCCGCAACCCGCCCCCATTTACCCGTGTGCTGCGCCCCTGCCGGCCGGGCGACGGCATCCTCTCGATCTCCGTGGCCATGCACGGCACGCTGCTCGAGCACTTCGACGCCGCGGCCCGCCGGGGGCGGATCGCCAAGTTCGTCCCCGCCTCCGGAGCGGCGACGCGGATGTTCAAGGACCTGCTGGCGTTCCTGGCCGCCCCGGAAGGCGCGGAGCTGTCCGGGGCCGTCAAGACCTTCTTCGACAACCTCCATGGCTTCGCCTTCCAGGAAGACCTGGCGGCGTCCCTTGGAGCGGACGGCATCGACCTCGAAGAGGCGGTGCGCAACGGCGAGCACCGGCTCGTCCTCTCCTATCTCCTGGAGAAGCCGGGGCTCGGCTACGCCGATTGTCCCAAGGGCCTGCTGCCGTTCCATCGCTACCCGGAAGGGCCGCGCACGCCGTTCGAGGAGCACCTGGTGGAAGCGGCGGCCATCGCGCGGGACGAGGACGGCCTGTGCCTCCTCCACTTCACCGTCTCGCCCGAGCACCAGGATGGGTTCGAGCGCCTCCTCGACCGGGTGCGGCCCGTTCTCGAAGAGCGTTTCGACTGCCGCTTCGAGGTCTCCTTCTCCACCCAGCGCCACTCGACGGACACCCTGGCGGTCGATCCGCAGAACCGCCCCTTCCGGCAGGAAGACGGCTCGCTCCTCTTCCGCCCGGGCGGCCACGGCTCGCTGATCGACAACCTGAGGGACCTCGGCCGCGAGGGGTGGGACATCGTGCTGCTCAAGAACATCGACAACGTCGTGCCGAACGGCCGCAAGCCCGTCGTCCACCTCTGGAAGCGGCTCCTGGGCGGCTGCCTGCTCTCCGTGCGGGAGCGGGCCTTCACCCACCTGGACCGCCTGGAGGCGCTCGACGGAATGGCCAAGGGCAAGGCGGACAGGGAAGCCGAGACCGTGCTGCGCGAGGCCGGAGACTTCGTCGAGACGGAGCTCTGCCGGCCGCTGCCTTCAGGGTTCGCCGAGACCGGCCCGCGGGAGCGGAAGAGGTTCCTGATGGAGGTGCTGGACCGCCCCATCCGCGTCTGCGGCGTGGTGCGCAACCAGGGCGAGCCGGGCGGCGGCCCGTTCTGGGTCGAGTCTCCCTCGGGCGGGATCTCCCCCCAGATCGTCGAGACCTCGCAGATCGATCCCAAGGACCCGGAGCAGCAGGCGGTCCTCAAGTCCTCCACCCATTTCAACCCGGTGGACGTCGCCTGCGGCCTGCGCGACCGCCACGGACGGCCCTACGACCTCCACCGCTTCGTGGATCCGGCGACGGTCTTCATCTCCGAGAAGTCCCACGAAGGGCGGCCGCTCAAGGCCCTGGAGCGCCCAGGCCTCTGGAACGGCGCCATGGCCGGCTGGCACACCGTGTTCGTGGAGGTGCCGGACGCCACCTTCGCGCCCGTCAAGACGGTGCTCGACCTGCTGCGGCCCGAGCACCAGTAGGCGCTGAAGGACCATAAGGACAGCAGGGACAACAAGGACGCCTGAGGAAGGACGTTGCCCGTCCTTGGTGTCCCTGCTGTCCTTGAGGTCCTTGATTTCAATACTCCGACAGGTAGCGCTCCTGCGCCGATGTAGCCCATGGCGTCTTCGAGAGCTGCCCAACTTTGCCGGATCTGCACGTTTCGCGTTGCACCGCAAAAGCGGGAACGCAGCGGAGAGAGGCTGTGCTATCCTTGCCCCGCTGACATTTACAGGAGGGGAAACCGCCGTGGGAGAGGCCGTTACGACAACGCCTTCACGCAAGCTCAAGCTGCCCAACCTGCCGCGCCCGGCCCGCTGGGACTGGATCGCCATCGGGGTGCTCCTCCTCGGGACGCTGCTGGCTGCTGCCAGCCTTTTCGTGGTGCGGTCCAAAGCCCCCGGGGAACCCTATCCCTCCGGCCTCACGACTTTCTTCGTCTTCAGCCAGCTCGCCGTGGCCTGCGGCGGCCTCATGCTGCTCGGCAAGACCGCCAAAGAGGGCACGGGCTGGGGCAATGCGGCCTCGCTGCTCGCCATGTTCCTCGGCATCAGCGGCGTGCTGCTGGCGGCGGCCCTCTGGGCAGCCGCGTAACCTCCAACCCATCACCGGCATCTCAGAGGTGATCCGGCGGCGCCGCTCCCGACGTAGTCTTGTCGGAGCCGGCGCCCCACCGGTCCGTCCAGAGAGGAGCCGAACCTGTCCTTCAAACGCATCCTCTACGTCGTGCTCGGCCTCGCCGTCGTGGCCGGCCTGTTCCTGGCCGGCCGGCAGGCCGGAGGGTACGTCCCCCGCTTCGCCCATTGGGTCGAGGGCCTGGGAGTGTGGGGACCGGTCGTCTTCATCCTGGGCTACGCGGTCGCGGCCGTGGCCTTCATCCCGGGCTCGCTCCTGACCCTCGCGGCCGGGGCCATCTTCGGGCTGGCGAAAGGGACGGTCTACAGCCTGATCGGCGCCACTCTTGGTGCCTGCGCGGCCTTCCTCGTGGCCCGCTACGGCGCACGCGGGGCGATCGAACGCAGAATCGCGGACAACGCCAGGTTTGCGGCCATCGACAGGGCCGTGGGGAGCGAGGGGTTCAAGATCGTGGCCTTGCTGCGCCTGTCTCCCGTCTTCCCGTTCAACCTGCTCAACTACGCTCTCGGCCTCACCAAGGTGAGCTTCTGGCAGTACGCCGCGGCCTCGATCGCGATGCTGCCGGGCACGCTGCTCTACGTCTACTACGGCAAGGCGGCCGGCAGCCTGGCGGCGCTGGCCGGCGGCGCGAAGACGGAGAAGGGGCCCGGCTCCTGGGTTGTTTTGGGTCTGGGGCTCGTCGCCACCATCGCCGTCACGGCGTTCGTCACCCGGCTGGCCGGCAAAGCCTTGCGCCAGGAGATCGGGGACCGAAATGACTGATCTGATCGAGCCGCTCGACGAATACAACCTGAAGCTCGTCGAGAACGTCCATCCGCAGGACTGGGTCAATCCCGAGCCGAAGGAGCGCTACCACATGGTGGTGGTCGGCGCCGGCACGGCGGGCCTGGTCTCCGCGAAAGGCGCGGCCGGGCTCGGCGCGAAGGTCGCCCTGATCGAGCGCCACCTGATGGGCGGCGACTGTCTGAATGTCGGCTGCGTGCCCTCGAAGGGGGTCCTCCGCGCCGCCCGCGCCTGGCAGGACGCCCGCGAGGCCGCCGAGCGCTTCGCCGGACCAGCGGTCACCTCCGGCGCGGTGGGCGATTTTGGCGCCGCCATGGCGCGCATGCGCCGGCTGCGCGCCCACATCAGCGACGTCGACAGCGCGGAGGGCGCCCGGAAGGCCGGGGTGGATGTCTTCCTGGGCGGAGGCCGTTTCGTCTCGCCTGATACCGTCGAGGTCGGGGGCAAGCGCCTGCGCTTCCGTCGGGCCGTGATCGCGACGGGGGGCCGGGCCGCCGAGCCGCCCATCCCGGGCCTCGCCGAGGCGGGGTTCCGCACCAATGAGACCATCTTCAACCTGACCGAGCTGCCCAAGCGGCTGGTGGTGATCGGCGGCGGCCCCATTGGCTGCGAGCTCTCCCAGGCCTTCGCCCGCCTGGGCAGCCGGGTCACCCACCTCGTCCAGGAAGGACACGTCCTCCCCCGCGAGGACGCCGACGCCGCGGAGATCGTTCAGAGGGCCATGATCGAGGACGGCGTCCAGTTCGAAATCGGCATGAAGGTAGCCGAGGTCCGTCGCTCCGGAGCCGGGCGGACCATCGTCATCGAAAAAGGGGGCGAACGCCGTGAGGTCGAGGCAGACGAGATCCTGCTCGCCGTGGGCCGCGCCCCCAACGTCGAGGGTCTGGGCCTGGAGGCCGCCGGAGTCCGCTACGGCAAGCGCGGCGTCGAGGTGGACGACCACCTGCGCACCAGCAATCCGAACGTCTACGCCTGTGGCGACGTGGCCTCGCGCTTCCATTTCACCCACATCGCCGACGCCCAGGCCCGCATCGTCATCCAGAACGCCCTTTTCTTCGGCCGCGCCAAGGCCTCGGCGCTCACCATCCCCTGGTGCACCTACACCACCCCGGAGGTTGCCCACGTGGGGATGTACGAGAAGGAAGCCAAGGAGAAAGGGATCGAGACCGAGACCCTGACGATCCACCTCAAGGACGTGGACCGGGCTCTCCTGGACGGAGCGGAAGAAGGATTTCTCCGCCTCCACGTCGAAAAGGGCTCCAAGGAAGGCAAGATCCTGGGCGCCACCCTGGTGGCCGAGCACGCGGGCGACATGATCGGCGAGCTCTGCCTGGCCATCACCCACGGCATCGGCCTCGCGAAGATCGCCAGCGTCATCCACCCCTACCCCACCCAAGGCGAGGTGGTGAAGAAGGCGGCCGACACCTGGCGGCGCGGCAAGCTGACGCCGACGGTGAAGAAGATCTTCGACCGGTGGTTCCGGGTCTTCAAATGAGGCGACAAGGTGCGATAAGATGTGCCCCAGACCTTGGGGGAGATCCTGTTTGGGAAACGAAAAAGCGCTTACGCTGGAGAGCTTCGAGGAGTTCTGTGCCCATCCCTGGATCCAGGATCTGATCCCCCGCTACAACAAGGACGCGATCCTCGCCAAACATGCGGTCGTACGCCTGACCAGTGACCTTCATGACATCAACGCCTATGCAGCCGGGCATGGCCACTTCGGGTTCACTTCCGTTGAGGGCAGGGTTAAGACCGAGGCCAGCTTCTTCCACAAGCTCTACTTCCGAGCTCAGGAAGCGGCCAGGAGTCAGGGCTTGACCCAGGGCTCTCTAAAGCGGCTCTATCGAGGGATCCGGGATCTTTCCGGAGTGCGGCTCTCTTGTCCGTACCTGGATGAGGTCAAGGCCACGGTCGAAGAATTGGTGCGTCCGCGATTGGCCCGGCTTGGTTACGCTATTTCGCTGAAGGGCGCCCCTTTTAGAGACCAGGACTTCCTGGACATGGGCAACGAGCATGGCTATCGCTCCTACCACTTTTACCTGCAGGTGCCCACGAACGTCGACATCTACGGGAACTCGAAGCTCTGCCTCTGCGAGGTCCAGGCGCAGTCCGAGCTTCAGCACGTCTGGGCCTTGAAGTCCCACGACCTGCTCTACAAGCCCGGTGCGGGGTGGCAACTCACCGACCAGCATGTCCAAGAGGATATGAGGCAAAATCAGCAACAGTCTGAGAGCCGCGGACCAGCATCTTGCGAGCATCCGTGATAGAGTACGGAATATGAGAAGTCCGTAGCGGAGATAGGAGATCTTACACAATGTCCGACAGCAAGCTAACCGTGGGTGTCGACCTCTTTTCTCGGGGAACCAGGAACCTAGAGAGAAGCTCTCTCTACTACGATGCGTCAACGGGGATTCTGGGTTTCGGATACCGCTATGGAGCGCAGTCCTTCAATGGGAGACCACTCCATGAGGCGCCGCTGGAGGCCTTCTGGGGGCCGAAACGGAGTCCGCTGTATGATTCGTTCCTCCGTCCTCTGAATTCCGTCAAGTAAGCAGGGGTGCCCGGATCAGACCCGTGAGATGATCCGGGCGCCATGGCCCTCACCTCCACGATCTACAACTTCGACGTCGAGCTGGCGGACGTGGATCGCGGCGTCTACGAGACGCTGGCCATCCGGGCCGCCCTCCATCCCTCGGAAACGGAGGAGTTCCTGCTGACCCGCCTGCTCGCCTACTGCCTGGAGTACGAGGAGGGGATCGCCTTCTCCAAAGGGCTCAGCGACGGCGACGAGCCCGCCCTCTGGGTACGCGAGCCGGACGGGCGGATCAAGGCCTGGATCGAGATCGGCGCGCCCGACGCCGCTCGGCTCCACAAGGCGGCCAAGACGGCGGACCGGGTGGCCGTCTACACCCAGAAAGACCCGGCCTCGCTGCTGCGCCGCCTGGAAGGCGAGCGCATCCACCGCGCCGGGGAGATCCCCATCTATGGGATCGATCGCCGGCTGCTCGCCGACCTCGGCAGTCTCCTCGACCGGCGCATGGCGATCCACCTCTCCGTGACGGGCCGCCAGCTCTACCTGGACGTGGGCGGGAAGAGCCTGACCGGCGAGGTCACCGAGCACCGGATCAGCACGCCGTGAACGGCAAGTGGACCCCCAAATGGGGTCAAATTGGCCTCCTCGCCGCCGCCGTGCTGCTGGCGATGACGGTGTGGTTCTCGGCCTCGGCGGTCGTGCCCCAGCTCACCTCGGAGTGGAGCCTCTCGGACGCCGGCAAATCGTGGCTCACCATGAGCGTCCAGATCGGCTTCGTCGTGGGCGCCCTGCTGAGCGCCGCGCTCAACCTGGCGGACCGCCTGCCGTTGCCCCGGCTGAGCGCGGCGAGCGCGCGCGCCGC
>CAXTNS010000292.1:634-8222 GCA_964245465.1 uncultured Thermoanaerobaculia bacterium | reverse complement strand
GAAGACGTTGTACTTTGGGTCATTGCTTGGCGGCAGACCGGGGGCGAGATCGGTGGCGTCGCTGACGAAGGCGACCCACCGGCCGTCGGCGCTGACGGCCGGGGAGTGGGAGCTGCCGTTGGCCGCTCGGGCCGGGGAGCCGGCGGCCCGGCTGACGAGGATCGTGGACTGGGCCGCCCGGTCATAGAGGAAGACGTCGTACTCGCCGTTCGTGTCGGTCTGGCCGGCGACCAAGCGGGGGGAATCGCTCGTGAAAGCCACCCAGCGGCCGTCCGCGCTCACCGTCGGCGACAGGCTCTGGTGAACGGAAGTGAGGGACGGCATCCCGGGAGCGTGCAGGGAGGCTACGGCCGTGCTCCCGGAAGTGGTCTCGAAGGCGAAGACGTCCACGCCGTCGTTGAGGTCCGCGACTCCCGCCACGAGGTCGGTGGCCGAGCTGGCGAAGGCGATGCGGCTGCCGTTGCCGCTGACGGCGGGAGCATAGGAAGGGGCGTTGCCCGCCGTGGCATCCCCGGTCCGGGCGTGGCTCACCAGGGTCGTCCGGGCCGAGCTCCGGTCGAACAGGAAGAGGTCCCAGGAGCCGTTGCCGTCGGTCTGGCCGCTCACCAGAGCCGGATCGCGGCTCAGGAAGGCGACGAACCGGCCGTCTCCGCTGAGGGCGGGGGCGGCGACGCCGGTCCCGGACAGGGTCGGGGAGCCCTGCTTGCGGCTCACCAGGGTGAAGGTCGAGAAGATCCGGTCGAACAGGTACACGCCCTGCGGGCCGCCGTCCGGCTGGGGCGGCAGCAGCGCGCTGGCCCGGCTGGCGAAGGCCACGTACCGGCCGTCGTCGCTGATGGCGAGCGAGGCCTCGGGGTAGGGCTCGTGTGAAGGAGAACGGGAGGCCAGCACGTGGGTCGATCGCGTGAGGCGGGAGTAGAGATAGACGGACGCTTGATCCCGCGCGGCGACGTACGCGCCGTCCGCGCTCAGGACGGCTTCGGATCCCGGGCTGACCCGAGAGACCGCCTCCGAGCCGCGGTCATAGAGGAAGACGCTCTCGCCGTTCCCCTGCTCGGGCACCAGGTCGGTCGACTGGCTGAGGAACGCCACGTAGCGGCCGTCGGCGCTGATCACCGGAGCGCGGGCCCCAAGATTCCCAGAAGCGGTGAGAGAGCCGAACGCGTGGCTGACCAGCCGGAAAGTCTTCTCCACCCGGTCGTAAAGGAAGACGTTGGAGAATGGAGGAAAGCCCTGCTGTCCGGGCACGAGATCAGGGGCGCTGCTGACGAACGCGACATAACGGCCGTCGGCGCTGACCGCCGGGGAGAAGAACGAGTTGGAGAGACGGGACGCGATCAGCGTCGACGTCTCCGTCACGCGGTCCCAGAGGAGGAGGTCCGGCTCTCCGATGTCGAAGGGGATGGTGGTCTGGGCCTGCGCCAGGTCCGTGGCTCGGCTGCTGAAGACCACCCACCGTCCATCCCCGCTGATCACGGCCTCTTGCGAGTCACCGTTCCCCGTCTTTTGGGGGGAGGCCATGGACCGGCTCACGAGGACGGTGGTCCCGTTGACCAGGTCCCGGAGGAACACGTCCTTGCCGACTCCCGTGTCCCGCTGTCCCGGAACGAGGTTTGTGGCATTGCTGAGGAACACGGCGAACCGCCCATCGTCGCTGATGGATGGAGCGCTCAAGAAAGGAAAGTCGAAGCTGGGCAGGAAGCCGTATTCCCCCATGCCGGTATCCGAAACCTGACTGGGGTGCACCCGGGAGACCAGATCCAGTTGATCCCCTGCCGCGCTGGCGAACCCGGGGAGAATCATCGCGAGAAGAACCGTCCAGACGCCTCGAAACATGCGGACCTCCCTAGCTGAGGGTGAGATGCTATTTCAACATAAAGACTTTCCGAAAGGAAGGGCCGGCTACTGCGAGTACCCGGTCACCTCCATGGCCGCGTGGACGGTTCCCCGGTTTGCCACCAAGGGGAGGATCGTCAGCGTCCCGTTCGTGCCGAGCGGCAGGGTGAAAGTCTCGGTGCGGGTGGCAACGCGCTCAAAGCGGAGGATGCCGGAGGGGGTCGCCGTGACGGTTCCCGGATAGAACCGCAGGTTCCCCTTGCCCGAGGGGTTGAAGACGGTCACGTTGACCTGCACCTGCTTCGCCGTGGCCGGCACGCCGCAGGCACCGCGGACAGTGACGGTGCGCTGGACGTTCGAGGTGAGGATGGGGCGGTCGGCCCGGCGGCGGGTGTCGAGGAGCTTGCAGTTGGGGAGGGTGACGAAGCCGTCGCTCCACAGGTAGGCGCCGGCAAAGTCGTTGAAATCTCCGCTGACGAGAGGGGCGTCGGTCGTGAAGGCGATGCGCCGGCCGTCGGCCGAGAGTTGGGGAGAAACGGGCAGATAGGACGGATCGCTTCCATAGAAGAAGTCACCACCGGAGAGACCAGAGTGGTCCTTCCGGTGCTCCGTTCGTAGACATGGACGTCGCGCCGGGAAGCAACGCCGAGGAAAAGCGACCCGGCTGCCGTCGGCGCTGATGTGGGGGTATTGAGCTTGCCGGTCCGTTCCGAGCGCACGGCTCACCAGGGTGTTGGTGCCCGAGAGGCGGTCGTAGAGGAAGACGTCGGGGCTGGTGTCCGTGTCGGCCCCGCCGGCCACGAGGTTGGACGCCGCGCTTTCGTAGACGAGGAAGCGGCCATCGGCACTCATCGAGAGGGTGGCGTCCGGCGGAGGAACAGAAAAATGAGGGAGAGAGGTCGGGCCGTTGCCCGCGGTCACGGGTGAAGACGCCGCGTGGCTCACCAGCACCGTGGCTCCCGAGACGCGGTCGTGGAGGAAGAGGTCGGTCCGATCGTCCGTATCCGCCTGTCCGGGCACGAGGTTGGTGGCGCTGCTGTGGAAGGCGATGAAGCGGCCATCCGCGCTCACACCCAAGCCTGGGCGGCTAATACCCGCGGCCGTGACCGCCGAGGCCGCAGCACGGCTGGCGAGCGTTACCGCGCCGGTCACGCGGTTGAAGACGAAGACGTCCAAGGTGGGGGAGGAGGTGTCGATCTGGCCGGGGACGAGGTTGGTGGCTTCGCTCATGAAAACGATGAAGCGGCCGTCCGCGCTGATCCTCGAGTACGTGGAACCTTGGTCGCCGCCGGTGGCGGTAGAGCCCGGCACGTGGGAGACCAGCGTGTTCGTCCCCGCGACGCGGTCGTAGAGGAAGACGTCGAGGGACGAGTCACCGCTCGAGGAATATCCTGGTACCAGATTGCACCCCCCGCAGGCGTAGCTGAGGAATCGGCCGTCGGCGCTGATCGACATCCCGAAGAACATGGCGCCGCCGGATTGCTCGGCCGAGCCGGGCTTGTGGTTGACGAGGGTCAGGGTGTCGGTCACGCGGTCGTAGAGGTAGAGGAGCTCGGGCCAGAAGCTCAGAGGGGCTGGCTCCGGGAGGTGATGAAGGCGGCGAACCGTCCGTCGGCGCTCAGAACGGGGGAGATGCCGCCCATGGCCGTCACCTTGGAGGTGAGCGAGCGGCTGAGCAGGGTGTTTTTGCCCGTGGTCTGGTCGTGCAGGAAGACGTCCCACGTGCCGGTCGGCTGCGCCAGAGCGTCGATCCGGTCGGACACGCCGATCTGGCCGGGCACGAGACCGGTCGCGCGGCTGGAGAAGACGGTGTACCGCCCATCCGCCGAGAAGCCCTCGACGACACTCGGGCCGTGCGGCGTGACCATGGGCAGGCCTGGGTCGCGCCGCGAGGCGCTGGTGATCTCGCCGGAAGGCCGGCGGTAGAGGAACAGGTCGTAGAAGACGTTGGGATCGGCCTGCCCCTCGCCCAGGTTGTTCGCCTTGCTGAAGAAGCCGACGACTCCGCCGTCCGCGCTCCTGACGGGAGAGGTCGATTCGCCGTTCGCGGCGGTGAACGCCGAACTGCCGGTGTGGCTCACCAGGACCGTGGCCTGGGTGGCCGTGTCGTAAAGGAAGACGTCGTCTAAGGCGTTGGTGTCGGTCTGGTTGGGGACGAGGCCGGTGGCTGGGCTCGCGAAGGCGAGAAACCGGCCGTCCGCGCTGAAGCTCGGCCTGTGGGAATTGGCGGTGCCGGCCGGGGCAGTGACCGCCGAGCCCGGGGTATGGCTCGCGAGGGCCGTCGCTCCGGTGAGGCGGTCGTAGACGAAGACGTCGGTGCTCTGGTTGGTGTCCACCTGTCCCGGGACGAGGTTCGCCGCCCGGCTGGGGAAGGCCACGAAGCGGCCGTCGGCGCTGATCGCGAGATCGGTGGAGACGCTGGCCTGAGTCTCCCCGCCCGCCATCTGGGGGGAGAGGCTGGTGTGGCTCACGAGCCGCATCTCGCGCGAGATCCGGTCGAAAAGAAACACGTCCGGGCTGTTGCCGCCGTCCACCTGGCCGGGGACGAGGTTGGCGCCCTGGCTCACGAAGGCCACGGAGAGGCCGTCGGCGCTGAGCGCTCCGGCATAGCCCCCGGCGGCGGTCCCGGGCGCGCCGCTCGCGCGGCTGACGAGGGTGACCATGCCGGAGGAGCGCTGATAGAGGAAGACGTCGATCGTTCGAGGCGTATCGGTGACGTTCGGGAGGAGGTCCTGAGCCGTGCTCGTGAAGAGGACGGTCTCGCCGTCCGAGCTGATCCCGGCGATGTACGAGTCGTCGTTGTCCGGTTCCGTGGCGCTGGTGCCGCTCTTGCGGCTGACGAGAGTCGAAGAGTTCGTGGTGCGGTCCCAGAGGAAGACGCTGCCGGAGGCCTGCGCTGGATCGGTCTGCCCCTCCACGAGGTTTGTGGCGGTGCTGTTGAAGGCCAGGTACCTGCCGTCCGCGCTGATCCGGACATCGTAGGACAGGCCGTCCGACGGCACGTTGGACGAGCCGGTGGCGTGAGAGACGAGCGTCGTCGTCCCCGTCACCCGGTCCCAGAGGTACACGTCGGTCTGATGGTTTGTGTCGGTCGCGCCCGGCACCAGATCGGTCGCCAGGCTGACGAAGGCCACATAGCGGCCGTCGGCGCTGATCTGGAGGTCCAGGGAGAGATAGCCGATCTCCAGGTCGGGACGGCCGGCCCGGTTGGGTGAGCCTGCGGCGTGAGAGACGAGCGTGGTCGTGTCCGTCAACCGGTCGAGGAGGAACACGTCGAAGAAGAAGTTGTCATCCACCTGACCGGGCGCGAGGTTGGGAGCCTCGCTGATGAAGGCGGCGTACCTGCCGTCCGCGCTCAGTTGCAGCCGGCCGGGCCCGCCGTTCGAGTCCGGGACCGGGTCGGCCTTGGAGATCAGCTCCACGGACTGCCCGGCGAGGCTGGACGCTCCTGCCAACGTCAGGAAGACGACGATCCAGACCGTTGAGGGCTGTTTCACGGCGATCTCCTCCGGGATGAATCCATCCTATCCCTCAAACGCTTAATGAGGAGTGCCGCCGGCGGGATCTTCGTTTCAGATGCCCGTTCAGGGCTTCGGTTCGGGCACCTCGCTCATGAAGGCGAGCGTGTTGCCCTCGGAATCCCGGAAAAAAGCCATCCAGAGCTCGTGGCCCTGCATGCGGGTGATCACGTGCGGTGGGCTCAGGAGGTCGGCGCCGGCCTCGCGCAGGGCTTGCCAGGCCGCATGGATGTCGCCGACCTTGTAATAGAGGACCGAGGAGGGATGGTCGAATTCGGGCGCTTCGGGCACGGCGAGCATGAGGCGGACGCCGCCGCAGTCAAAGAAGGCCATCTTCGGCGGAGCTTCGAAGAGGAAGCGCAGGCCGAGCGTGTCGCGGTAGAAGGCGACCGCCCGGCCGAGGTCGCGGACGGTGATGGAGATCTGGCCAATGCCGGAGAGCTGGAGCGGGGGCGCCACTTGTATCGTCCTCCTCAGCGTTTCGTGGTGACGTTACCCTGGGCGGCCTTTTTTCCCACCGCCGCGAGGGCCTTGGAGACGGCCTCGTCGAGCAGGGCGGCGGAGCGGCCCGGCGCCCAGCCGTGCTGCCTATAGGCGATGCGGCCATCGGCGCCGATCACCACATAGCTGGGGAAGGTGTCGACGCGGAAGACGCCGCCGGTGACCTGCATGCCGCGGTCCCAGGCCTGGGGCCAGCTCATGCCGTTGTTGCGGGTGAACTCCTCGACCACCCTGGAGGTATCGTCTACGCTGACGCTGACGATGACGAGCGCCTTGCCGGTGTTCTTGGCCTGCAGGTCCTTGAGCTCGGGCAGGGCCATGCGGCAGGGCCCGCACCAAGTGGCCCAGAAGTCGAGCAGCACCACCTTGCCCTTGAGGCCGTCGCGGGTGAGGGTCTTGCCGTCGAGGGTCTTGAGGGTGAACGCCGGAGCGAGGTCGCCGTTGTGGAGGCCGGTCTTGGGCCCGGACGCCGCGGGTGCCTCGGCCATCGAGAGGCTGGCCGCTAGGGCGCACCCGATTCCAAAGGCAATTCCGAGGTGAAGGATCTTCGAGGTTCTCCGGCGCATTCCAGTCTCCTGTGTCAGGGGAGATTGTACCGCGCCGGAGAGCAAGATTCTGGATGGGTCGGCCGGCCGGAAATCTGCGGCCGGATTCCGTCCATACTGAAAACCGAAGTGTCTCTCCAGGAGGGTTGAAGATGAGGAAATGGATGCTGATGGCCATCGCCGTCCTCGCCGCCGCCGTCACTGGAGGCTCCGGATGCGGCTCGGCCCCGGGTACCGGGAAGGGGTCCGCCGCCCCCGCCGTGGAGACTGCGGCCGAGGCTGGCGTGGCTCCCGAGGGGACGACGGCCCCCGCCGACGTCTGCGAGACCTTGAGCTTCCCTCCCCAGCCTCCCACGGGTCCACCCGCCATCAAACCTGCCGGCGAGAAGGTGCGGGTCCTCGCCTTTGGTGATTTCGGAGACGGGGGCACGGACCAGGACAAGGTTGCAAAGGCGATGGCCGCGTACCACGGACAGCCGGGCCAGCGTTTCGACTTCGGGATCACCCTGGGCGACAACTTCTACGAGACGGGGCTGAACACGCCCACGGACAGCCGGTGGACCTCCCACTGGGAAGACCGGTACGGCGGGCTCGGAATCCGGATCTACGCCTCCCTGGGCAATCACGACTACTACGATCCGGCCAGCTCGATCGCGGAGGCCCAGCGATCCCGGATCAGCAAGTCCTGGTGCCTGCCAGGCGCCTACTACACCTTTACCGCTGGGCCGGTCCAGTTCTTCGCCCTTGACACCGACTGGATCATGAGAGCCTCGCAGAAAGGCCAGAGCGGCGACCCCGTGGCGATCCAGAAGGCCTGGCTCAACGAGCAACTCGGTAGGAGCAAGTCCACGTGGAAGGTGGTCTACGGCCATCATCCGGTCTTCTCCACGGGAGACCACGGGGACAACACCCCCATGATCCAGGCGATCCTACCGGTCCTGAAGAGCCGAGCCGACGTTTACATCGCTGGCCACGACCACGACATGCAGTACCTGAAGCCGGAAGGCGGGGTGCAGCTCTTCGTGTCCGGCGCGGGCGGCCACTCCTTTCGGGAATTGAAGCCGGACACGAAGGGGCGCCGGATCTGGGGTGTCGGCAAGCAGGGAGGCTTTTCCGTGCTGGAGGCGGACGGGAGCTCTCTCACGGTGAGCTTCTTCGACACGAAGAACTCGACTCTCTGTTCGGTGA
>CAXTNS010000292.1:0-624 GCA_964245465.1 uncultured Thermoanaerobaculia bacterium | reverse complement strand
TTCGGTTAAGGTCACGAAGGGTCAGCCGGCAAAGGTGCTGGCGGGTTGCAAATGACCCGAACGCCTCACCGCTGCCGGACCGCCACCTGGATGACCTGTGAGTAGGAGGCCTGAAAGGAGCAGGGCCACGAGGAACACGGTCCCGCCCATCCGCGCGGCCAGCCGCCGCCGGGAGGTGGGTGAGGAGACGGCCGCGAGCAGGGTGTCCCGCTCGGCCTCCGGGATCTCGCGGGCTTCCGTCAGGGCGCCCAGGCACCAGAGGCGGTCGCGCTCCGATCCCAGAGTCTCGACGAGGGACAGGGAGGCCTCCAGGGAGCCCGGGATCCCGGCGCGGAACAGCTCCAGCAGGGCCCGGCGGCGGGCCCAGCCGTCGGGGAACCCCTGGACGACGGGACCCAGGCCGGTGGCGGACGCCTGCTTCAGCTCCGGCAGGTGGCGGCGGAGGACCCGGAAACGGGCGGTCAGCGAGGGCATCTCGGCCAACCGGTCTGCCAGGGATGATTCCCGGGGGGCGGTCCGGACGGGCGCCGGAGCCGGCTTGGGCGGCGGTGCCGGTTTCACGGGCGGCGGCTCGACGGGTTTGGGCTCCGGAGCGGGCGCGTCCTGGATAGCCGGTGGTGGTGG
>CAXTNS010000291.1:4336-8264 GCA_964245465.1 uncultured Thermoanaerobaculia bacterium | reverse complement strand
CGGGTCGCCCGGATGCGGGAGCTGGCGCGGTGGTTGGGCGGGGAGCTGTCCGCCGAGGCGCGGCTGCCGCTGCCCATGGTGAGCAAGATCCTGAAGCTGCTGGTCAAGGAGGGCCTGCTGGTCTCCCACCGAGGCGTCAAAGGTGGCTACAGCCTGTCGCGGACGCCGGGGGAGATCTCGATGGCCGAGATCGTCGTCGCCCTGGAGGGGCCGATCGCCATCACGGAGTGCGTCAGCGTCGACAGCGACTGCACCCACGAGGCGCTCTGCCCGGTGCGCGGCAACTGGCAGCGCATCAACGAGGCGGTGCGCACGGCCCTGGAAGGGATCTCCCTCGCGGAGATGGTCCACCCAAAGAGGCAGGAACTGGTCACCCTGGGCCGGGGCAACGCGACCGTGGCCATCCACCAGCTTCAGGAAGCTTGAAAGGTCAGGTCCTTTCGGGACTTTCCATGGATAGAGGAATTCGGGAGACACCATGCAGACTCCGACCAACACCATCGAGCAGTTCGCGACGCAGGAGTACAAGTTCGGCTTCGTCACCGAGGTCGAGCAGGATACGTTCCCGCCCGGGCTGAATGAAGACATCATCCGCATGCTCTCGGCGAAGAAGGAAGAGCCCGAGTGGATGCTCGAATGGCGCCTCAAGGCGTACCGCCACTGGCTCACGATGGAGGAGCCGGCGTGGGCGAACGTCCGCTACGAGCCTGTCGACTACCAGTCAATCGCCTACTACTCGGCGCCCAAGCCGAAGGGTTCCGGGCCGAAGAGCCTGGACGAGGTCGATCCGGAGATCCTGGCCACCTACGAGAAGCTGGGCATCCCGCTCCACGAGCGCGAGCTGTTGGCCGGCGTGGCCGTGGACGCGGTGTTCGACAGCGTCTCGGTGGCGACCACCTTCAAGGAGAAGCTGGCCGAGGTGGGCATCATCTTCTGCTCCTTCTCGGAGGCGGTGAGGAACCACCCCGAGCTGGTACGGAAGTACGTGGGCTCGGTCGTGCCGTACACGGACAACTTCTTCGCCACGCTCAACTCGGCGGTGTTCTCCGACGGCTCGTTCGTCTACGTGCCGAAGGGCGTGCGCTGCCCCATGGAGCTGTCCACCTACTTCCGGATCAACGCCCGCAACACGGGGCAGTTCGAGCGCACGCTGATCATCGCGGACGAGGGGGCCTACGTCTCCTATCTCGAGGGCTGCACGGCGCCGATGCGCGACGAAAACCAGCTCCACGCGGCCGTGGTCGAGCTGGTGGCTCTCAAGGACGCGACGATCAAGTATTCGACCGTTCAGAACTGGTATCCGGGCGACGAGAACGGCAAGGGCGGCATCTACAACTTCGTCACCAAGCGCGGCAAGTGCGACGGGGCGAACGCGAAGATCTCCTGGACGCAGGTGGAGACGGGCTCGGCCATCACCTGGAAGTACCCGAGCGTGATCCTCAAGGGAGATCACTCGGTCGGCGAATTCTACTCGGTGGCGCTCACCAAGGGCTACCAGCAGGCGGACACCGGCACGAAGATGATCCACATCGGCAAGAACACCAAGAGCACGATCGTGTCGAAGGGCATCTCGGCCGGCCACGGGCAGAACACGTACCGCGGCCAGGTGAAGATCCTGAAGGGCGCGGACAACGCCCGCAACTTCTCGCAGTGCGACTCGATGCTGATCGGCGACCAGTGCGGGGCTCACACGTTCCCGTACATCGACGTCCAGAACCCCCTGGCCCGCATGGAGCACGAGGCGACGACGTCGAAGATCGGCGAGGATCAGATCTTCTACTGCAACCAGCGGGGGATCTCGACCGAGGACGCCGTGTCGATGATCGTTTCCGGTTTCTGCAAGGAGGTCTTCCGCGAGCTGCCCATGGAGTTCGCCGTCGAGGCCCAGAAGCTGCTGGCCGTGAACCTGGAAGGGAGCGTCGGTTGAGCACGCGTTCCTTTCCAATCCAATCCAAAATCACGAATCCAAAAATCGGAAATAGACATGCTTGAGATCAAAAACCTGCACGCTTCGGTAGAGGGCAACGAGATCCTCCGCGGGATCGACCTCACGATCGGCGACGGCGAGGTGCACGCCATCATGGGGCCGAACGGCTCGGGCAAGAGCACGCTGGCCCGCGTGCTGGCCGGCCAGGAGGCTTACGAGGTCACGGCCGGACAGGTGCTTTTCAATGGCCAGGACCTGCTGGAGATGGACCCTGAGGAGCGGGCGCGCGAGGGCGTGTTCATGGCCTTCCAGTATCCGGTGGAGATCCCCGGGGTGAGCAACACCTACTTCCTCAAGGCGGCGCTCAACGCCGTGCGCAAGCACCGCGGGTTGCCGGAGATGGACGCCCTGGAGTTCCTGAAGATGGTGCGCCAGAAGATGAAGCTGGTGCAGATGGAGGAGACTCTCCTCAACCGCCCGGTCAACGAGGGCTTCTCGGGCGGCGAGAAGAAGCGCAACGAGATCTTCCACATGGCCGTGCTGGAGCCCCGGATGTGCATCCTGGACGAGACGGACTCGGGGCTCGACATCGACGCCCTGCGCATCGTCTCCGACGGCGTCAACGCGCTGCGCGGCCCGGACCGCTCGTTTCTGGTGATCACTCATTATCAGCGGCTCCTGAACTACATCGTGCCGGACCACGTGCACGTGTTGGTGGACGGCCGCATCGTCCGCTCGGGCGGCAAGGAGCTGGCCCTGGAGCTGGAGGAGAAGGGCTACGCCTGGCTCGAAGGTCTGGCCCCGGAGCGGCTCCCCCAACCGGTGGGTGCGTGATGATGGCAACGGAAATTCGTGAGGGAGTCGCCACCGGCGTAACTGGATATCTGGCCGAGCATGACCGCTTTCTGGCGGAGCTGCCCGCTGGGGATCCTGCGTTCGTTCACGCTCTGCGCCGCTTGGCCATCGAGCGCTTCGCGGCCCTGGGTTTCCCCACCAACCGGCAGGAAGAGTGGCGCCAGACCAACGTGACCCCCATCGCCCAGGGGACCTTCATGCGTCCGGAGAGCGATCCCAATGGGGGCGACCCGGAGCAGATCGCGTCCCTGGTGTTCGACGCGGCGGCCCGGCTGGTGTTCGTGGACGGCCGGTTCTCGTCCCGTCTCTCTTCTTTCAGCAAGCTGCCCGAGGGAGTCGTCGTGGCGAGCCTCGCCGAGGCCCTGAGCACGATGCCGGAGAAGGTCGAGCCCTGGCTCGGCCAGCTCGCCCGGTTCGAGGACCATCCGTTCGTGGCCCTGAACACGGCGTTCCTTCACGACGGCGCCTTCGTGTGGGTGCCTCGCGGTGCAGTCGCCGGGCCGGTCCACGTGCTGTTCCTCTCCTCAGGCGAGCCGGGCCGGGCCACGGTGTCCTTCCCGCGCAACCTGTTCGTGGCGGGTGAGAACAGCCAGCTCACGATCGTCGAGACTTACGCCGGCACGGGTCCCTACTTCAACTGCCCGGTGACGGAGCTGGTGGCGGATCCCAATGCGATCGTCGACCATTACAAGGTGCAGCGGGAGAGCCGCGAGGCCTTTCACATGGCGACCTTCCAGGTGCAGGGCGACCGGAGCAGCGTGCCGAGCTCGCATTCGATCTCGTTGGGCGGCGGCCTGGTGCGGAACGACGTCAACGCCGTGCTCGACGGCGAGGGGATCGACTGCATCCTGAATGGTCTCTATCTGCTCGAAGGCAACCAGTTCGTGGACAACCACATGCGGGTGGAGCACGCGAAGCCTCACTGCGCCAGCCATGAGCTGTACAAGGGTGTGCTCGACGGCAAGGCGCGGTCGATCTTCAGCGGCCTGATCCACGTCCACAAGGGCGCCCAGAAGACGGACGCCAAGCAGTCGAATCGAAACCTTTTGCTGTCGCGCGACGCCGTGGCGAACTCCAACCCGCAGCTCGAGATCTACGCCGACGACGTCAAGTGCACGCATGGCTCGACGGTGGGCCAGCTCGACG
>CAXTNS010000291.1:3331-4326 GCA_964245465.1 uncultured Thermoanaerobaculia bacterium | reverse complement strand
CGTGGAGCGCATCAAGGTCGAGCCCGTGCGCAAGGACCTGGAAGAGTTCCTCTTCGCCCGCCTGCCCAAGGGCGACGTCGTCCGGCAGGCGGTGTAGGTAGAGCCATGGCGAGCGTAGCGGCAGCGATCCACCCCGACAGAATCTCCGCACCCTCCTACGACCTGGCGCGGGTGCGGGCCGATTTCCCCATCCTCGAGACGGAGGTCAACGGCCGGCCCCTGGTCTACCTGGACAACGCCGCCTCCACCCAGAAGCCTCTGGCGGTGACGGAAGCGATCGACCGCTGCTACGCGGAGTACTACGCCAACGTCGAGCGCGGGGTGCATACCTTGTCCCAGCGTTCGACCGCGGCGAGGGAGCAGGCGCGGGAGACCGTCCGCCGGTTCCTGAACGCCCGCAGCGCCGAGGAGGTCGTCTTCCTGCGCGGCACGACGGAAGCGATCAACCTCGTGGCTTCGAGCTGGGGCCGGAGGAACGTCGGTCCGGGCGACGAGATCCTGATCACGGGTCTGGAGCACCACTCGAACATCGTCCCCTGGGTGATGCTGTGCGAAGAGAGGGGAGCCCACCTGAAGGTGGCGCCGCTCGACGATTCCGGCGCCGTCCGGCTCGACGAATTCGAGCGCCTGCTGTCTCCTCGCACCCGCATCGCGGCCTTCGCCCACATCTCGAACTCCCTGGGCACCGTGAACCCCGTCCACCGGATGAGCGAGCTCGCCCACCGGGCGGGAGCCGTCGTCCTGGTGGACGGCGCCCAAGCGGCGCCGCACCTGCCGCTGGACGTTCAGGCGCTGGGGTGCGATTTCTACGCCTTTTCCGGCCACAAGGTCTACGGACCGAGCGGCATCGGCGTGCTCTGGGGGCGGTCCGAGCTGCTGGAAGCCATGCCGCCGTGGCAGGGGGGCGGGGGCATGATCCGCACCGTCTCGTTCGAGAAGGTGACCTACGCCTCGCCCCCTCACCGGTTCGAGGCGGGCACGCCGTTCATCGAGGG
>CAXTNS010000291.1:0-3321 GCA_964245465.1 uncultured Thermoanaerobaculia bacterium | reverse complement strand
GCGGCCGCGAGGCGAGCCGCGCGGCGCCAAGGGAGACGAGGCGCATGAATATGCATCCGGCCGTTGCACGCGGACGCGTGGCCGTCATCACGGGTGGGGCGAGCGGCATCGGCCTCGCCGCCGCCCTGGAGTACGTGGGCTCACTGGGCCTCGACGCCGTGGCGGCGTGGGAGTCGGAGCTGCTCGCCATGGCGACGGAGCGGGTCTCAGAGATTCCCGGGATTACGCTCATGGGCACGGCGCCCGCCAAGGCGGCCGTGCTCGCGTTCACCCTGGAAGGGGTCCATCCGCACGACGTGGGTACGATCCTCGACCAGGAGGGCATTGCCATCCGCGCCGGTCACCACTGCGCCCAACCGGTAATGGAGCGTTTCGGGGTGCCGGCCACGGCGCGGGCCTCCTTCGGCCTCTACAACACGCCGGAGGATGTCGAGACCCTGGTGGCCGCCCTCCACCGGGCGCGGGAGATCTTCGGATGATTGATCAAGGGGGGCTGCGCGACCTCTACCAGGAGGTCATCCTCGACCACAACCGGCGCCCCCGGAACTTCGGCGCTCTGCCGTCGTCCAACCACCAGGCGGAGGGGTACAACCCGCTCTGCGGGGACAAGGTGACGGTGTTCCTGGACATGGAGGGCGGCCGCATCCAGAACGTCTCCTTCCAGGGTGCGGGCTGCGCCATCTCTACCGCCTCGGCCTCCCTGATGACGGAGGCGCTCAAAGGCAAGACGGCCGAGGAGGCCCGGAAGCTCTTTCAGGAATTCCAGGGCCTGGTGACCAAGGGCCAGGACTCGGAGGATCTGGGCAAGCTCGCCGTTTTCGCCGGGGTCCGCGAGTTCCCCATGAGGGTCAAGTGCGCCACCCTGGCGTGGCACACTCTGCTCGCGGCCCTCAACGACAAGAGCCAGCCGGTCTCTACGGAATAACACTGAGGGAGGTCAGACATGGACCCGGAAACCCCCGATACCTCCGGCGTGACGGCCACCGCCGATCCTGCCGATCCCTCCGACATCGAGAACGGCATCGTCGAGGCCCTGAAGACGGTCTTTGACCCCGAGATCCCAGTCAACATCTACGAGTTGGGACTGATCTACGACATCGACATCCAGGAGGAGGGCAAGGTCCAGGTGAAGATGACCTTGACCGCCCCCGGCTGCCCCGTGGCCGGCACGCTCCCTGGCGAGGTCCGGGCCAAGGTGGAGAGCGTCCCCGGCGTCACCTCCGCGGACGTCGAGCTGGTCTGGGATCCGGCCTGGAACCCATCCATGATGTCGGAAGCGGCACGTTTGCAGCTCGGCATGTTCTGAGGCGGCAACCCAGATCACTGATACCGGTGATAAAGTGCCGGTAGGTGACCCGCCCAGATCCAACTCCGATCCCCGGTACGGAATGCGAGCCCCTCGAGCGGTTCCTGGAGAGGATCCGCCCGCGCGTCAAGCGGGTCCTTCGCAGCTACGACATTCCGCCCGAAGACGCGGAGGACATCCTCCAGGAAGCCCTTCTGGACGCCGTGCGCAAATGGGACACGATCCAGCACATGGAGTCGTGGCTCCTCGGCACGCTCGCCTACAAATGCTCCCATTACTGGCGCCGGCAACGGGGTGACTGCGGCATGCGCGTCCAAGCCGTGGACACCGCTGAGCTGGAAGAGCTGGCCCCGCCGCAGCCGCCCGCGCAGGAGCGGGACGGGGTGCTCCTGGACCTCCAGAGCCTGATGCGGGGACTGGGAAAGAAGCACCAGGCGGCCCTCTGGCTCCGATTCGGTCTCGGCCTCTCTACGGAGGAGGTGGCCCAGCGGCTCGGGTACTGCTCCTCCAGCATCCGCAAGCTCACCGCCCGTTCCATGGCCCGCCTGCACCGGTGGGCCAAGGGCTCTGAGCCGTCCTGACTTGGACCGAAACCTGCATATCCCTCCCCGGAAAGAGCGGCGAGCTTGAGGAGTATTCCTGCCGCTCCTCAATCGCGGCCCACCCAGTGCGGGGCCCCAAAGAAAGAGACCCCCTTATGCGTACACACACCAACAGCAACAACCCGGTGGTCCGGGCAGTGGAAGATTTACCGCCCGAGGAAGCCAAGAACGCGGTCCGCTTGGCGGAGACCCGCCGGCTGCTGCGCAACAGCGAAGCGTTGCCCGCTGTGGCGCAGAGCATGGATGCCATGGGCCGGCTCGCGGGCGGCATCGCCCACGTCTTCAACAACCTGCTCACCGCCATCGCCTGCGAGACGGAGCTGGCGCTCGCCCGTCTCTCCGGGGATGACCCTGCCCGCAAGCACCTGCGGGAGGTCGAGAAGGTCGGCCAGCGGGGCGCCGCCCTCGCCCGCCAGCTCCTGGCCTTCAGCGGCCGGCAGGTGCTCCATCCCAGGGTCGTGCAGCTCAACCACCTGCTGACGGGGATGGAGGACCGCATCCGGAGGTTCCTCGGCAACGAGATCGAGCTGCGCATGGAGCTCCATCCCGATCTCGACCGGGTGTCCGTGGACCCCGACCAGTTCGAGCAGGTGGTGATGAACCTCGTCTCGAACGCCCGCGACGCCATGCCCGACGGCGGCCGGTTGAGCCTGGAGACCATGAACGTGGACGTGGACGAGGAAAGCTCGACCCATCCTCTGCGGGCCAGCCCGGGCCTTTATGTGCTGCTCAAGGTGAGCGACTCCGGGGCCGGCATGCCGGAGGACGTGCGCCGGCACGCCTTTGAGCCCTTCTTCAGCACCAAGGGGGGCATGGAGATCACGGGCCTTGGCCTCTCCACGGCCTACGGCATCGTGGCCCAGAGCGGCGGACAGATTATTGCCGATAGCGAGCCGGGCAGCGGCGCTCGCTTCCACATCTTCCTGCCGAGCGCCGAGCTGGCCGCCACCGCCGAGGGCTCCGTCCGCGAAAACCAAGGAGCCAACTGGGAGACCCTGCTGATCGTCGAAGACGAGGAGAACGTTCGGAGTCCCCTGGTGCAGATCCTGGCCAGCCGCGGCTACAACGTGCTCCAGGCCGCCGATGCCCTGGAGGCGATCCAGATCAGCCAGAACCATCCGGGACCGATCCACCTCATGATCACCGACATCCTGATGGACGGCATGAGCGGGGTGGAGCTTGCCGACCGTCTCGCCTTCAAGCGTCCCGAGATGCGGGTGCTCTTCGCGACCGGCTACCCGGCCGGCCTCACCGAAGGGACCCACATCGCGAGCAACGCCGCCCACCTCCTGAAGAAGCCTTTCAGCGGCCGCGAGCTGGCCGCCAAGATCCGCGAGGTCCTGGAGAGCGGGGATTGAGCCCCGCCCTCGCCGCGTCTTGTAGGGGCGGCCCCGTGTGGCCGCCCTTTTCGAC